>JBCBKZ010000225.1:0-7740 GCA_038520955.1 Bacteroidota bacterium
CTCTTAAATGCTGCCTAATGATACTTTAGAGCAGGTAAAGACTGAAAAATAATCCCATTTATTAGATGATTCCATAGTTGTTTTATTTAGTACTAAATGTAAAATATGTCAGGCTGAATTATATCATAATTTCAGGGTTCACAAATAGAACCAAGCCGCCTTAGACATGAGACATTTTTCTACTAATCTGTTAAGTATTTTCACTTTCCTTTTTTTGAGCACCTCCTCCAGTTTTGGACAAGCAGGCTATGGCCTGGATTTTAATGGGACAGATGAGTATGTGGAGGTACCCTATAATTCTGACCTTAATCCATCAGGTAGTTTCACCATAGAATGCTGGGTAAAAGTGGAAGGAGGGTCTGGGACATTCCGTTCTCCGATCACTTCTCGCCAGGTTATTTCCGCTGGTACTCTTGCAAGGGGATATATCCTCTATGCAGGATCAGATGATCAGTGGCAATTTTGGACTGGAACCAACACAACTACCTGGTCCCAGGTAAATAGTGGCGTAGCAGTTTCATCTGAATGGACGCATGTAGCCGGGACATTTGATGGAACTACCCTAAGAATATATGTGAATGGACAATTAGCCAGCAGTGGGGCAGGTACTTATGTAGTCAATCCAGATCGGCCTTTACGTATTGGAAGTGGAGGCACGGAGAGTTCCTCCCCATTGTTTTATCTTCCAGGTCAGGTAGATGAGGTGCGTATTTGGTCAGATGAGAGAACGGGAGATGAAATTAGGGCTAATATGCATAAGGAACTGACGGGGAGTGAAAGTAATCTGGTGGGCTATTATCAGATGTCTGATGGATCCGGTAGCAGCCTGACAGATAATTCTACCAACTCTAATAGTGGAACTCTCACAAATTCTCCTACCTGGAAAACCTCAGGAGCTATGACGGGCTCCGGAATGAGTTTAGACTTTGATGGATCAACGAATTATGTAGAAGTGCCCTATAACTCAGGTCTCAATCCTTCCACATTCACTTTAGAGTGCTGGGTGAAGGTGGATGGAGGATCAGGGACCGTCAGATCTCCCATGACGTCCAGACAGTCCCTATCTGGGGCTACCAATAATACAGGTTATATGATTTATGCAGGATCTGATAATCAATGGAGTTTCTGGACAGGGGATGGAGGTTCAGGTTGGGAACAGCTAAATAGTGGAGTAGCAGTCTCTTCAGAATGGACCCACCTCGCATGTGTACACGATGGTACCAGACTGAAAATGTATATAAATGGAGTCTTTGCTGATACTATTTCTGGTGGGTACGTAGCAAACCCAAACCGCCCTTTACAGATAGGGGTAGGGGGAGGCGATGACGCATTGGGATCTTTAGACTTTTATTTTCCAGGACAACTAGATGAGGTACGAATCTGGTCAGACGAGCGTACAGTAGATGAAATTCGGGCTAACATGTTCAGAACGCTGGAGGGAAATGAAGCAGGTCTGGAAGCCTATTACCGTTTTGATCAGCAGCCTGATGCTCTTCATTCTACCTTGTATGATTATACCAGCAATGGAAACGACGGCACCCTAACTAATATGACTCCAGCCTCTGACTGGGTTTCGTCAGATCCTTTTAATACCTGGATAGGGGCTGAAGATAGTGATTGGGGCAATGCAGATAACTGGAGCCTGGGCTCTGTACCTTCTACTGAGAATGTAGGCATTTTTGACTGGGATGGGAGCAATGATCCCGCTTCCGGAAACATCAGTGGTAAAGACCTATACCTAGGTACCGGCATAAGTAGTTCTCATAGCGGGAACCTCACCTTGAGTGGGAACATCTATAATGACGGGACATTTTCTACTTCAGGAAATGTGACATTCTCAGGAACTACAGCACAACTTGTCACGGGTAGCGGCACTACTAATCTGGGAAACCTCACCCTGAATAATGGTAGTGGTTTGACGCTGGAACAGAATGTAACTACCTCTGACCTGACCCTTACCAATGGAGTCCTAACAATAGGTGCTAATACGCTCACCATAGAAGGCGCTATTTCTCAAACCTCCGGTTCTCTGACAGGAGGTAGCAATTCTAATATCACCATTGCGGGAAGTGGGGCCAGTACTACGCTTCCAGCCCTCAGCTTGAATAACTTAACTCTCAACCGTGCCAATGGCGCGAGCCTGGGGGGAGCCATTACTATGGAAGGACAACTAACCCTTAGTAACGGTTTGCTCAACCTGAATAGCCAGACCCTTACGCTGGGGGATGTTGCTACTTCAACTGGTGGAGGATCCTCTACCTACATCATAGCTACCAGTGGCACATTGAGGAAGGAATTTTCCAGTAATGGCAGCTTTGCCTATCCAGTAGGGGATGCTACTTACTATTCTCCCATGACTCTGAACTTTACGAGCGGAGGATACTCTTCTGCCTATGCCGATGTATCCCTTACGGCCATCAAACACCCGAACAATACCAGTACCAGCCACTTCCTCACTAGATATTGGACGGTGAGTAGCTCAGGCATCAGTAGTTTTAGCTGTGATGTAACGGCTGTCTATGATGACAATGATGTTACAGGAACGGAAAGCTCTATTAGTGGGGTAAAGTGGAATGGGATAGAATGGAGCTTGATGAGCGGCATAAACACCACTACCAATACGATCACGGGAACGGTCAGTAGCTTTTCTGATTTCTCTGGGGGAGAACCTGCTGCCTTACCCGTAGAGTGGCTGAGCTTTAACGCTTTTTCCACTAACGGGCAGGTAACCCTAAGTTGGGAAACGGCTTCAGAGCTTAACTCAGATTTCTTTGCTGTGGAGAGAAGTAGAGAAAGAACAGATTGGGTGGAAATAGGGAGAGTAGGTGGTAGTGGTTTTAGCGATGATGTTCAGGCATATACCTATACAGACAACAAAGCTACCTCCGGTCAAACCTACTATAGATTAAGACAGGTAGACTTTGACGGCCAGTTTGAGTACTCTGAGGTGCGTACCGTATATGTAGATCCACAACTAAGGGTATATCCGAACCCTGTAAACGCCGTGTTACAGCTAGAACTTCCTGCAGGACGCTGGTCAGCGAAGTTGATTGACATAAACGGACGAGAGATTCTCCGGAGAAATGAAGTAGGAACTACTCTGAACATGCAATCTCTGGCTGTAGGAATTTACCAACTGATTTTGACCAATGATGAGGGCGAAAGCGTCATTAAGCAGCTTAATCGCCAATAGAAATACCCTACCCCCAAACAGCATGGGCAGCCCTTCAGAGCTGCCCATTATATTTTATGAATACTGAGAGTTTGACCTACAGCCTCACTCTCACGCCTCCAAACACAAGCTGATTAGGAGCGGCCTCAAAGAATCTTCCACCAAAGGCATTGATTCTAATCTTGTCTGCATAGGTAGCCTGGAAGAGGTTGTTTATGCCTATATAGGGGTGAAGGCTGAACTTATCCTGTTCCAAATTGTACTTCAGAGAAAGATTAGAAACAGAAACGGGATCTTGAGAAACGGTATTTCCATCATTGGTGAATATCTTTCCTATTAGCTGGTTTTGGTAGTTGATAGCAAGGTTCTGGAAGAGCTTCACATCCAGCTGTACATATCCCTGAAAATCTGGTAAACCTGGTAGGATGTTGCCATCCAGGTTTTCTCCATCCAGTTCGTATTCCCCGAATGTGAATCGATTAAAACTCCAGTTGGTTCTAACCCTGATAGCCTCATTAATGGGGTGCTGCACAAAAAACTCCAGGCCCAGTCGATTGGTCTTTCCAACATTTCTAAAGAAGGTCCTTCCGGGGAAAGCTTCTATTTCAAAGGGGAGCAGCTCATTTCGAGAGTCAATGTAGAAGACTGAAAGCTGGAAAGTGGAGGCTTGTTGGAAGTAGCCCTTTACGCCTAGTTCAAAGTGGTTAGCCGTTTGGGCTTTCAGGTTGGGATTAAAGCCGCTTCCATCAGGATTATTGGAGAGCTCATTCAGGGTTGGCGTTTCAAAGCTGGTAGAATGGCTGGCAAAAAAGCTTTTCCCATCCGCAAACTGATAAGAGGCACCTACGGAATAATTGAAGTCATTCAGGTTGATAGATCCGGATTCATCTCCATTAGATAGCAGTTCATCCACCACCTCTATTTTGTTGAAGTCATAACGTAAAGCCACATTCAAGGTCCATTTTTCAATGCTGAAATCATTAATTCCGTAGAAGCCCAGATTCGTGAACTGTTCCTCCTGAGACAAGGTAATGTCTCCCTGTGCTCCATCCTCATTCATAAATCGGTCCCTATCATCCCTTTGGGCAGAAACCTCATATCCCCAGTAAGAGGTCCATTGGGTATTCTCCTGTTCGGAAGTATAGATCAGAGAACTCCCATGACCAAAGAAGTTTCTCCCCAGGTCTATAATCCCCCCAAAACCAAAGGGCAGGCGACCGTAGAAATTACGGCTAGAAAAGAAACCATAGGTAGTTAGGGTCAGCTTATCATTCAAGGCGCCCTCAAAGCGTAGAGAGCCTTTAAACTGGTCAATGGCCTCACCCGCATCAAATTGCTCATTCCTATCCCTTGCCGCAGTGGGGATGCTATCATATAAAGCCTGATTTACTCCTCCCGGATCATTGGAGGTGGGACTATCCATATAGTTTAGGATGGCTTCCAGTTTAGCTTTAGAGGAGAACTTATGGGTAAGACGAAGGTTGGCATTGGTAGACTGAAACTGAGAATGGTCCCTATAGCCATCATTCTGGTTATGATTAGCATGGAAAATTACCGAAGTATTATTGAACTGCTTACCGGCTGTCAATTGGTATTGCTGCCCTGCAAAAGAGTAAAAGCCCGCCCCTACTTCCAGAAATTGGCTTTTGTCGACAAAGGCCGATTCATTAGTGGTGGAGACATTAATCACTCCCCCGGAAGCATTTCCATATAAGGCTGATGAGCCATTATTGAGGACCTCTATACGGTCAATAATCCCAAGGTTAAGGTTGTCCAGCTGCCCTTGTCCGTCAGTTGTAGTTTCAGGAATCCCGTCCACAATGATTTTCACCCCTCTTACGCCAAAAGCCGCTCTGGAACCAAAGCCTCTGATGGCAATCCTCAGGTCCTGGGCTTTGTTATTTGCGTTCAGAGCAAAGATGCTAGGTGCCTGGTAGAGATATTCCTGTAAGCTATTCTGAACCAGTTGATCCTTCACATCTGGAGAAAGAGAATAGATAGAAGCGGTTGCTGGCACCCAGTTTTTGGAAACTTTGGTGGCTTCTATGATGATGGGTTCCAGATTTTGGTAAGTAGTAGTGTCTGTTTGGCTACTTGCAGATTGGAATGCCATTATTCCCAAAAAGAATAAACAACATGTACGAAAAAGGCTGGGTCGCATAAATATCATGGTGAAAAGTAAGCTCGAACTAACTGTCATGAAAGAAAAATCTGGGGTTTTACCCCCAGATTCATCAAAAATATTAGATACAAATGAAAAAATCATTTACTACTTATATTAACCGCCAGCATTGGCGCTTCCAGTCTCTTCTGCATTGGCTGCTGCGGACCTTACGGCATCTGCTGTAGCCATGATAAAGGCCCTTAATTTGCCTACATCCTCTTTGCTCAGAGATTCAGAAAAATTAGGCATACCCAGGCTGGACAGGGCGTCTGAAAGCACAAAGTCCTCCATATTGGCAATCACTTCCGGACTGGAGTACCCCAGGTTAGGAATATTCCCTCCCGGATCTACGGCGGGTACGCCATGACAGAATAGGCAATTCGCCAGATATAATCCCGTTCCTTCTGCTATATGCTCAGGATTGTACTCTACACCCTGAACCAGTGGCTTAGCAGTTGTAGCTGGGAATTCAGGCATTTCTCCCTGTCCATCCAGTGAGAATGTATACACTCTTCTCCCACCTTCTTCTCCCGAGTGTTTGGCCATCAGGCCATAAACCCCTCCCCATCCGGCTGCAATGGTGACATACTGTTTGCCATCTATCTGATAGGTAACAGGACCTGCTACTATCCCTGTTCCCAGGTATTTCTCCCACAGCTTTTCTCCCGTCTCAGCATTATAGGCTACAAATCTGCCATCATTGGCTCCCTGGAAAACCAGATTTCCATCAGTGGTAAGGGTTCCTCCGTTCCATGGGCCAGATAATGGCACTTCCCATGCTGGTTTTCTTTGAACAGGGTCCCAGGCTACCAGCTTTCCAAAAGCAGGACCTACAGGCGTCTGAGCGGAAGCCATCCAGCCCATATTCCATCCTACCCCTGACATGGGAGAACCTAATTTCATGGTATTAGCCTGCCATGTAGGGTCATCAGCCATTACGAGGGGCACTCCTTGTGCTGCGAAGTATACTAATCCAGTATTGGGATTGAATGACCAGGGATGCCAGTTATGCCCCCCAAAGGCGCCCGGAATAGGCTCGAAGTCGTTACCATCATAGGCCGCTTCCGGTGTCTCCATAGGCCTTCCATTCTCATCATAGCCTGTAGCCCAGTTTACGGCCACGAAATTATCAGCTGAGATAAATTCTCCATTGGTTCTGTCAATCACAAAGAAGAAACCATTCTTAGGCGCATGCATGATGACCTTTCTCATTTCTCCCTCTATCTCAAGATCAGCGAGTGTTAGTGGCTGGGTGGCGGTATAATCCCAGTGATCTCCGGGAACCTCCTGGTAATGCCATTTGTAGGACCCATCATCAGGATCCAGGGCCACGATGGAGGAAAGGTAGAGATTGTCTCCTCCACCAGGAGAGCGTAGGCGTCTGTTCCATGGGGATCCATTTCCTACGCCTACATACATCAAGTCCAGTGCTGGATCATATACCATGGCATCCCACATAGTTCCTCCTCCTCCTACTTCCCAATATTTGCTGGAAGGGTCCCAGGTTTTGGCAGCAGCTTCCAAATCTGGATGCTCAAAAGGCTTGGAAGGATCTCCTGGGACAGAATACCAACGCCATTTCTGATCACCTGTTTCTGCATCATAGGCCGTGATATATCCTCTCACGCCCATTTCAGCTCCACCATTACCTATGATCACATTGCCTTTGAAGACCCTTGGTGCTCCGGTAATGGTATAAAACTTACTTTGGTCTACCGTTACTTTCTCCCAAATTACTTCTCCTGTAGCCGCATCCAGGGCTACCAGCCTTCCGTCAAGTATACCTGCAAATACCTTCCCCTTGTATAGGGCAACTCCTCTGTTCACCACATCACAGCAGGCTTTCTTCCCAACTGTACCGGAAACTTCCGGATCATACTTCCATATTTCCTGGCCCGTCCTCACGTCAATGGCGTGGACAATGCTCCATGAAGCTGAGACATACATAATGCCATCAACCACAATAGGCGTAGCTTCTATTCCTCTTCTAGCTCCTAAGTCAAAGGACCATTCCAGGCTGAGGTCTTTTACATTTTCAGTAGTGATTTCATTTAGGCTACTGAAGCGGGTTTCTGCATAATCCAGTCCATGGGTCATCCAGTTTCCTGGCGTTGATCTGGCATTCTCCAATGCCTGATCATCTACGGCAGAAGTAACCTGGCTGATGTGCTTACTACTTCCTTTTTCAGGAGGTGGCGTACAGGCTTGTATGAGGCCGAGGATTAAACAGATGGATAAAAATCGAATAGCATACTTCCCACTCAATACTGAATGGGAGCTCGGGGGTACGTTAAAAGTGCTCATAGTAGTATAGTGAGTTAGTCAGAAAACCATGTGTAAGTCCTTGAGTACGGTATTCTTAAAATACAAATAATTATTTGAAAATATGTATTTTTCTAGTTGA
>JBCBKZ010000226.1:0-7735 GCA_038520955.1 Bacteroidota bacterium
CAATGCATTGTGTCTCTACAGTATTTTCAAAAAACACTTCTTTTTGATAAGGCATGCAGCTATTTCTGTATAATCTTGGTGTATTCTCCTATGGTTTTATCATAAAACTAGCTGCATTATTCATCCCTAAAGCCAAGAAGTGGATAGAAGGAAGAAAAGGATGGGAAGAATCCTTACAAAAAGCGACTGAACATTCTTCTAACTGGATCTGGTTTCACTGTGCTTCCCTGGGCGAATTTGAAATGGGGAGAAACCTGATGGAAGCCTTTAACGAGAAATATCCCTCCAAGTCTATTCTCATTACTTTCTTTTCTCCTTCAGGTTATGAGATCAGAAAAAACTACAAAGGGGCTGACTACGTCAGTTACCTTCCACTGGATACTGACAGGAATGCCGCTAAGTTTGTAGAGATTCTTTCGCCTGAGCTGGTGGTGTTCGTGAAGTATGAGTTATGGCATAACTACCTTAAGGCTGTACATGAGCAGAATATCCCCTTACTGCTTATTTCTGCCAGAATGCGACCCAGCAGTCCTTACTTTGAAGGAGCACTTGCTGACTTATATGCAAAAACCCTCCGCTACTTTACAGCCATTTTTACCCAAGACACCCAAACGGCAGAGCTACTAAGAAAATATACTGACCATCCGCAGGTCATAGAAAGCGCCGATACACGCTTTGACAGAGTCTATGCCACCTACGAGCGATTCGAGGAAAAACCGGAAGTATCTAAGTTTGTGGGAGACAGGCTATGCATAGTGTGTGGTAGTACCTGGCCTAAGGCAGAGCTAATGCTCATGGAGAGTTTTCAGAAAATCAGCCAAACCCAGGATATCTGTATGATACTGGCACCCCACGAGATCCATGAAAGCAGGATACAGCAATGGGTAGAAAAATATCCTCAGACCTCTATTAGACATTCTCACATAGATCAATTAATGCCTGAACATACTATTCTCTGGATAGATAATATAGGTATGCTCTCCAGACTCTATCACTATGCAGATGTAGCTTATGTAGGGGGAGGATGGGGTACAGGTTTACATAATATACTGGAGGCAGTGGTATTTGGGAAGCCTGTGCTATTCGGGCCTAAGCATCAGAAGTTTCCTGAGGCAGGTGAGGTGATAGAAAGAGGAGGAGCTTTTGAGATTCATGATCAGGCCAGCCTTACTTCTCAGCTCACTATCTTACTGGATAAACCAGAACTAAGGTCTGAGATCAGTCGTACCAATCAGGAGTATGTCAAGTCAAAAACAGGCGCTACTTCTCAAATCCTGAACTGGTGTATTAAGGAGGTGTTAAGTAACGACAAACAAGCTTGATAGGCATTTTCTTATTAGCTAATTTAAAGCAAAGCAATCATTATGATGGGGAGAGCTATTTCCACAATCTCTGGACTCTGTTTAATTTTTGTTCTTTTTATGGGTTTCTCCACCATTGAGGATCCCAGACTAGAGGACCCCAGGCTATATATAAACGAAATCAAGGTCCAGGAGTCCTATGTGCAGATAGACTATGAAATTACCTTTGGGGGGTTTGTTGAACTTCACCTTAAGAATTCAACAGGGGAAAAAATCTGGGTGAAAGGAAAGGTAGAGGATACAGCAGGTAATTTTATTTTTAGAATCAGCAGGAAACCGCTTGAGCTTGAAAAGCGTTATTCATTTATCTTGAAATACAAAGGAAAAGATTATTCCGGGAGCTTCTATAATTCCACATCCAAGGAAAGTGAGTAATCCCCGATACATCCCACTCCTACACATATAACAAACACTTTATGTCAGTTTTAACCAGTCAAATTCGCACTACTCGTAAAGAAAAGTCCTCCCTCCCGGAAGTAGATTTTAATAATGTCCCCTTTGGTCGCGTCTTCAGTGATCACATGCTGGTGGCCCAGTTTGAGGATGGCACATGGAAAGATCCTGAGATCGTACCTTATGGTCCCCTCCCTTTTTATCCCAGCCTGATGGCCCTGAATTATGGGCAGTCCATTTTTGAAGGAATGAAGGCTTTCCGAGGGATAGAAGGAGACGTGAGAATGTTCAGACCCAGAGCTAACTTTGAAAGGATGAATAAGTCTGCTGCTAGAATGAGCATGCAGCAACTTCCTGAGCATGTTTTCCTGGACGGGCTAAGAGCATTACTGGAACTTGATAAAGGATGGGTCCCTTCTGAAGAACAGGGATCACTTTACATCCGCCCCCTATATTTTGCCTCAGACCAGTTTATCGGGGTACACTCCTCAGAAAATTACACCTTCACCATATTTACCTGCCCGGTTGGGGCTTACTACTCACGCCCAGTTAACCTGGTGGTTAATAAAGACTTTGTGAGAGCCGCTCCCGGAGGAACAGGTGCTGCCAAAGCTGCCGGTAACTACGCAGGGGCTATGCTTCCTGACAAGATTGCCAAGTCTCAGGGCTATGACAATGTACTATGGCTGGATGCAAAAGAACTTACCTACGTGGAAGAGTGTGGTACCATGAACGTATTCTTCATCATAGACGGAACGGTCATCACGCCTAATCTTTCAGGAACCATTCTTCCAGGTATCAATCGTGCCAGTGCCATCAAACTCCTCAAGGACAATGGGTACAAGGTAGAAGAAAGACCTATTTCTATCCACGAAATTGAAGCTGCCTATATGGACGGTAAGCTGGAAGACTGCTTTGGGGCAGGTACTGCCGCTACCATCTCCCATGTAGCCAAGATAGGGTATGCAGGAAGAGACATGATCTTACCTCCAGTAGAAGACAGAGCCATCAGTAACTGGGTGAAAGAAACTATGCATGACATTAAAACAGGTGCTAAATCGGATCCTTATGGATGGATAGAAAGAGTGTAACTCTTTTTCTATGAAGATTTAATAATGAGTCGTCCTAAGGTTTAGGATGGCTCATTTTCGTTTTGTGGAAGAGAAAGCCTTTTTTGACATAAATCGGCTATTGAAATGCTTGTAAAGAGTTCCCTATGACAGCCTCTTCTTCATTTTCCTTGATGCAAACGAAGCAAAGATCAAGAACGAACAAACCAAGGCCTTCCCACTAGCCCTCCTCCCTGTCCCGAAAATCGGGATTCACCCCTTCGCACAATTTATTCATAACCCACTCTCTGGTTTAAGCACTCATTTTTACTATTCTATATTACTTAAACTCAGCTTTCTCAATTCTATCTTCCACCCCACTAATTCTAGCTTTAGGTTCTGAGGAGATGCTGGCACCAAGCTGAATGGAATATTCTCCTCCCTCTTCTATGGTGAGTTTCCCCTTCTTTCTTACGATGAGCTGACTCTGATCTTCCAGAATGAGTGTACCCCCTTTTTTGATGATAAGCTCTGCTCCTTTCTGGATATCTAACTGGGCATTAGCTGTGAGTTTAAGAATAGCATGATTCTCCACTATCATCTTGCTTTTCCTGATCAGGCGGATTCCACGATTAGCCTGGATTTCCAGTTGGGTAGGATTGGTTAAGGTGCCTGTCTCAGGATGCAAGGAGGTTCTGTCGGGGGTTCCTCCCAGGTCTAATAGCAGCTCTTTCTTTTTGGCTACCTCCAGATACTTACCCGGCAAGTCTACTTCGGAAGACAACAAGATGTTCCCACACCAGCGAACGTCTTTCTCAACTTTCCACTGGTTCATTCTCACTGTAATGAGGAAGACATCATCCGTTTTACCCGTGATCTCTACTTCAAGTCCGTTCAGAATGAAGGGCTGAAGCTGCTGTTTACGATGTAAATAGCGGGGATAGTTAAGGACAGGAAATTTCCCTGAAAGACCCAGTTTATCGCCTTCCTGGAAGGCATCATTTTCATCACCTGTGTGATTGTAGAGTTTGATCTTGCCGGAAGGAAGTTTTTCTGCCCATAGCTCAAACTGCTCTCCGCCTCCTCCATCTTTATTACCATGAGAACGTCCTATTTTCAGTTTTCCATCTCCGTTCCCATCTAAACGAATCCACTGAAAATCATGCTGGCCTGCTATGGGATTTTCTCTAATCTTTTTATGAACAGGAGCCTTAAAGAACTCTGTTTGTGCACTGTCTCCAGTAAAGACATAGTCAAACCTTCCTTCAGCATTCAAGCTCTGAATAAAGTTTACCTGATTTACCTGAAAAGGATTTAATCGTGCTTTTTCCCTATCTGCCCCAGTGCTGCCTACCACATACATATACACCCCTGGACTGGCTGGGGGATAGCCTTTCTCCTTTTTATAGTAAAAGATCTTTTTATCCCAATGCTGTTTCATGGCGTGGTATTCCATCCATAAATAATCTCTGGTTCCGGGAATCTGTATCTTGATCGCATCTCTTCCTGTGAGAAAATCCTTCAGCTCATAAGTACCTTCCCGAGTAATGGTTTGTGGGCTCAGCCAATCCAGCCACCAAGCTTCCCAAGCATTAGCAGTCCCGAAGAGAGAATTACCAAAGGGGATCATGCCCCAACCTTTCTGCGTATAGAAACGATCCCCATCTGACTTATTAGTCCCCAGATAATGAGGGGAGGTGTAGAGATTATGCGCAAACTCATGCAGGAAGTACTGCCAGTTCTGGTCTTTTACGGCGTAAGACTCTATGCCTGTATGTCCGTCCTTAATCTGAAACTGGGTCCTCGGTATCATAAAGTTCCCGGGAGAACTGGCACCTAGTAGACCTGTATTTCTATGCATAAAGACTACATAATCCAGAATACCGTCCGGCTTACTTTCGGAGTTATCCTTTTGGTAGGCAGGCCTGTTGGTACGCTGGTCAAATCTTTTCCAGTCAAAATCCGGGTAATTCTCAGCTATCCATTCTATCGCCTGCTTATTCATCCTGTTTTGCCGACTGAAGAAATTCCCACCTTTACTTCTCTCATATGTAACAGGCACCTGAACGGGAAATACTTCTCCCGTCAGCTTAAACTTCCCTCCTGACATGTGATAATAAAAGTCACTGAGGTTCTTAGGCTGGCCGGGTTTCCCTATGGTTTCCGGATCCCTGTTGAAGAGTGCGTTTTCTTCTCCTTTGCCCATTTCCGGTAGAGCACCTCGGGCAGTTTCATCCGGCCAAATGGGAGAATTCATACGAGAGGTATTCTCATACCTTACAAAGATCAGTAAGACGTGGAGGTTTCCTTTAGGAGTGTGTGCGTCTCCGTAGTAGGAGTACTTGTTTTGGGCAGGTAGATAGACCTGTAGTCCTCCCATGATAAGGCTCAGGCAGAGTAGGAGCCTAATTAGTCCCGTCAAATTTAGGTGAAGTGGTAAGTTCATCGGCATAAATTCCCTCTTGTCTCCATACTGTTAGAAAGGTTTTCCAGAGAATTTCCATATCCAGTGAAAAACGTTTGTGCGCTACATACCAAATATCCAGCGCAAAACGCTCTTTAAAGCTTAGGCTATTTCTCCCATGGATTTGTGCCCAGCCTGTGATTCCAGGCTTTACGGAGTGTCGCTTTTTTTCTGGCTCTGTGTATAAAGGCAGGTAATCCATCAGGAGTGGGCGCGGTCCTACCAGACTCATGTCTCCTTTCAGCACATTCCAAAGCTGGGGGAGTTCATCCAGAGATGTCTTTCTCAACCATTTCCCTACAGGAGTCAGGCGATCTTGCTGATCTGCCTCTTCTTTTTCTCCCGGGAGAATATCTCTCATGGTGCTGAACTTCACTAAGGTGAAAGGCTCCTCATCCAATCCCGGTCTTGTCTGAAAGAAAAACACACGCTTCTGGCTTAAGCCTAAGGCTACGATGATCCCCAATAAAACTGGAGAACATAGCCCTAAAACAGTTAGAGAAATGAATATATCTCGTATCCTGAAGATCAAGGTATAGGCTTATTTAGGTCTAAAATGCGAATTCCCGGCCTATTCTCCATATCTAAAGTGTCCCTCTTCTGTTCATACTGATCCAGAAGTACTTTTACCTCCTCCGTCATCAGATGCTCATCCATGACAGCCCAAACCTCTGCTCCCTCCTCTTTTAGCCTCTCCAGTATATCTGCCGTCATAAGATCCGGCGCTATAGACCAACCCGTCCGTCTAGCCCTGTATAACCAGTTAGGATTACGACAATCCATATAGGCTGCGGTGGTAATAATCTGCTGATTTTCTGCTGAGTTAGCACGAAGATATTCTCCGGAGAGAATGGCCTTCTCGTCCAGCATATAGTAATGCGTTTCAGCGTAGTAGAGATTCCTTCCTATTAGCACCATCAATATTCCGAGCATCACTCCCCATCTAGCTTTTTCTGGCAGATATTCTCCTATCCTCTTGATTCCCAAGGCCATCATTATCGCAAAAATGGGAAGGAGGGGTATCTGGTAATAGTCGTGGAAGAAATTCAGGTTGAAGAATATGAGGAGGTATCCGATAGCGCCTAATAGCCACAAACGCCAATAAGCCCCCAACTGGTCTTTCTTAGTCAGGATCAGGCTTATCACAACCAACACAAAGCCTGGCCAGGAAAGGAGGTACGCTATGAAACGCTCCGCCAGATTGGTCCAGGGGTAGGGATCCATACGCTGCGCCCAGGTACCAAAATACCAGTCCCACATTTGGATCATCTTCATGTAGTTAGGAATAAACTCCCAATCTGGAGCTGCCGCGTTTACCTGGTTTACATGTCCCCGCCATAGGAGAAAGGCCAGTACGGGAAGCACAAAAAGGGCTGATACTCTTATTAGTCCATTGAGTCGAGTTTTCTGAAAAGCGAACCAGGCAAGAGGGAAAAATAGGAAAAAGCCGTAAGGAGCTTTTATGAGAAATCCCAAAATGAATAAAACTGTACTTAGTCCCCACCATTTCCATGATGGAGCATGAATATCCTTATGTGCATAGTACAAGCCTGCCAGCATGAAAAAGAGAGCTGCAAAGTCTACATGAATGCTTCTGGAATAGTACATCCCAAGCGGAATACACAGATAAATGACCACGCTTAGCCAGGCTAAAGGCTCATCTAGTAGTTCTTTCACTATAGCCCAGAGAAAGTAGGCGCCCCCTAGAAAAAACAGCAGAAAAATAATGCGTGCTACTACGTGATGTGGCCCGAATATGTGATAGGCATATGCGGCTATAGCTTCTGGAAGAGGAAATTCCAGAATGACTGTTTTCTGCGGTCCCATCCAGCATACTCCTGGATGAAGTAGGTCTACTCCGTTTTGGTAAAAGTCCCAAATGTAGTGGGCTGTGTCACTTTGGCGCCAGGAGTGTGGATCTTCAATATTGGGCCCAAGGTGGAAGAAACGCTGCCCCACCAAGAGTAGCACCAATCCTATCAACGTCCATTTAAACCAGGAAGGAATCATCTGCTAGTAACAATCCCTGGTAATGAGTTCTCCATCAAACCTGACTTCGGAAATTTTCATCTTGGGTATTTTCACCCACTGATGAGGGTAGGAGATGGTCATGGTAATGATGCAGCTAGGTCCGGGAGTAAAAAAGTTTCTGGTTACGATGAGGGTATCAGACTTTTGCTCCACTTTCATGATTTTGGCTTTGAAGCCGCCATGTTCCTTCATCCCCATGTGACAGCCTACCACCATGTGTGTGTCAAAGTCTATTTGAGTCCCCTCGGATGGGTCTGGTTTTAGTTTATCCCACTCTTCCTGCGTCTGGATAAACAAGTCCTGCTCTGTCTCAATAGCTTTAACCCCTCTTGCCAGAAAAGCCTGAAATTTCACTTTTTGAATCCCAGTGTAAGAACTCTTGATGGCCTCCTTGGTCGCCTTGGTTTGGCTACTGGTTTTGCATCCAAACATGATCA
>JBCBKZ010000227.1:0-7721 GCA_038520955.1 Bacteroidota bacterium
ATCTGGTAAATATCATTCCTGATCTTATCCTGCTGCGCATAGTCTTCTAATCCCTCATAAATTAGTTTCTTAACCAGGTCCTTCAATTCTTCATCCTTTAGCACCCCTATGGTTCCAGAAATCAGAATATCATTGATGCGGGTAATCAGGCCTGACTCTTCTACCTTTTCTCTGATAAGATCCTGATTCAGTATATGCGTATGCATTCCCTTAGCCAGGGTAAAGATGATTCTATCTTTCTGCGCAGGTATAAGCCCTTGTCCCCAAATAGGCCTTCTCACTACCGGGCGGAATAACATCCTAATGGCGATATAGTTAGTCCCATATCCTATAAGTCCACTAACAGAAACTATAAAAAGGGCATCTATGATCCAGTTGTAAGAGGTATAGAAGGCTTGAATTCCCTCTACAGGAAGGTTTGACACTGTAAAACTGGAAGCAAACAGCGCCATACATAGGTATGGACTGATTTTCAGTAACTCCAGGACGATTTTTTTTCGAAAATCAACTGTATACCTATTAAATGAAGCCTTATCAGAATCGGCATCATTTTTCTGAAATATATCCTGAACCGGGAAGTGTTGTTTTAAGTATGTCTGCAAATCATCTTTCATGCGCCTACGCTAATAGCAGGGTAATTTTCCTGCACCTCCATAGATAGTTATTCGACAAGATAATACTGTTGGTTTCGCTTCTCAAAAAGAATAGACAAATCCCATTTGATATAGATCCATCTTTCCATCTCCCGCGAATTCAGGGTAATCCGCTCTCTACCTGCGGGTTCTCCGTATTGTACGTACACTTTCCCACGATCTGAATTCCAGTCTTCTCCTGAATCTGCCAGGTACATATCAGCTTCAAAGATCCGCTGGTAAAAGAGTTCCATCTGGTCTTTGGCCTGTTCCTCCAGTATTCCTTCTGCCTTTCTTTTTCCATATAGACGTTGCCAGGCCCAATTAAATGCTTTTTCCTGTTCTCCCTTATCACTTAAGGCCAACAATGAATCTATGGTCTCGGGAAGAAAAGTCCCGTATTTCATCATGCTGATGGAAGTGGATAGATCCTGGTAAATTCTCTGCTTAATGCTCCCTTCAATGAAGAAATTAAAGGTTTTTTCTCCCAGCGTATTCCCTGCATTATCGCGTACGTATATTACCAACTGATAATCTCCTTCTTCCAGACCAGCTATGTTAAACCAGTCACTGTATACGCCTTTGCGGCCAACCATAACCACTTCCCCCTCTTTTTCTTTCTCTGAAGTGTAGGTAAAGGCATTTTCACTAATCCCTCCTGGATTCTCTTTGAAAATGACAGCACTAGCCGTCATAGATTGCGCCCTATTTCCGTAAATCTCTATATAACAGGAAATTCTCTGGCTGTCCGGCACAAAGGAGGGGTTAATGGTAGGACCTATTTGCGTAAGAGGGGTGTATGGAGAAATATCCTGATAAGAAATGAGAATATCCGAGAGCGAATTTCTCCCCGCTTTTGCCGTACTCTCAAAGGTTTGCTGAAAAAGATAGTTCTCACTGATTTCCTTATCCAGAATATCTACAGTAATATCATAGGTCCCTTGAGGTAGACGTGCGTATTGGGTAATTATTTCAGCACCCTGTACCCTTACGCTCTGTTCTCTTTGGTAGAAGACCTGGTATGAGTCCTTCAGTCTGACCGTAATTTCTACGCCTATTTCCTTAGGGATTTCTTTCTCTACCGGCTTGTAAGACATGAGTAGCACGGCATTGTCAGCTCCTCTTACCAGACTTTTCCAAGATACCTCCCACTGCGCAAAGATAGTATTTGGGACAAGGAGCCCCCATCCAATTAACAAGAGCACAGGAATCCAGGAACGTAAACTGTCATTCATGTGTATCAGACTACTTTGCCTATTAAGTCGTACTCTAATGCATCTGTAATCTCTACCTGGCTAAATTCTCCTATGGTCAATCCTTCTCCGTATATGATGACTTCATTATCCACCTCCGGAGAATCTGCTTCCGTCCTCCCCACAAAGTAGCCGTCTTCCTGTCTGTCTATTAGACATTTCAGGACCTTTCCTTTCTTCTTCTGGTTGAGAGAAAATGAGATATCCTGCTGAAGTTCCATAATCTCATCCTTCCGTGCCTCTTTCACCTCAGCAGGGATAAGGTCTTCATAGGAGTCACCTGCATGTGTATTCTCTTCGTGAGAATAGGTAAAGACCCCTATCCTATCTATGGCGAACTCTTCCACAAAGTCTTTTAGGGCTTCATGGTCTTCCTCGGTCTCGCCAGGATGTCCTACTAAAAGGGTAGTCCTAACGGTAATGTCAGGCACTCTGTCCCGGATATTCTGCATAAGGTCTACCGTACGCTTCTGATTGATGCCTCTACGCATATGCTTAAGGACATTGTCAGAAATATGCTGTAGGGGAATATCCAGGTAATTACAGATATTATCTCTTTCTCTAATGGTATCCAGAATGTCTAATGGAAAGCCGGAAGGATAAGCATAGTGTAGACGTATCCACTCAAGTCCCTCTACGTCAGAGAGGCTCTTTAGGAGGTCATTCAGCTTTCTATCCCCATAGAGGTCTATGCCATAATAGGTCAAATCCTGAGCTATTAGCATCAGTTCTTTGACTCCCTTCTTTACCAGGAAGCCAGCCTCATCTACCAAAGATTCTATGCTTCTGGATCTGTGCTTTCCGCGCATAAGGGGAATGGCGCAGAAACTACAGGGCCTGTTACAGCCCTCAGCTATTTTCAGGTAGGCATAGTGTCCATCTGAAGTAGGATTTCTTTCTCCTATCAGTTCATGTTTATAGTTTGCTCCCAGTTCTGTAACCAGGTCAGACATATCCTGTGTCCCGAAATACCTGTTTACTTCCGGGATTTCAGTGATAAGATCATCCTTATATCGCTCTGATAGGCAGCCTGTAACGTAAAGCTTGTCTATTTCGCCTCCCTCTTTTAGGGCAGCGTACTGGAGAATGGTATTTACTGACTCTTCCTTGGCTCTGTCAATGAATCCACAGGTGTTAATGACCACCACATTGGCATCACTTCCAGACTCTTCATGTACGGTTTGTACACCACTCCCCTGAAGTTGGGCAAGCAATACCTCTGAGTCCACCGTATTCTTGGAGCAGCCCAGGGTAATGATATTGACTTTATCCTTTTTGGGAGATTTGGGTCGTTTAAAGGGTTTTGTTTGCATACCGCTAATTCACTCGCCGCTAGTTTACTCTCTTAAACATGGATTCTATAAATGCCAGGGGATCAAAGACCTGAAGGTCATCTATTCCTTCTCCTACCCCTATGTATTTCACCGGAATCTTAAACTGATCTGCTACGCCTATTACTACCCCTCCTTTAGCTGTTCCGTCCAGTTTTGTCAGGGCTAAAGAAGACACCTGAGTAGCTTTGGTGAAGGCATCCGCCTGTACGATGGCGTTCTGACCAGTAGAAGCATCCAGTACCAGCAAAACCTCATGTGGAACCTCAGGGACCAGCTTAGACATAGATCGCTTAATCTTGCTAAGCTCATTCATGAGGTTAATTTTATTGTGAAGTCTTCCGGCTGTATCCAGAATGACCACATCATATTCTCCCTCATAGCCTTTTTTCATGGTCTCATAAGCCACCGCAGCAGGGTCTGTGTGCATCCCCTTATCCACAATGTCCACTCCTACTCTCTCAGACCAGCGAATCAACTGATCTACTGCCGCCGCTCTAAAGGTATCACCGGCTCCTAACAAGACTTTCTTGCCATCCTGCTTAAAGCGGTAGGCCAGTTTCCCGATGGTCGTAGTTTTTCCAACTCCGTTAACCCCAACCACCATGATGACATAGGGAAGGGGTTTCCCTTCATGATTGCCGGTCTCAGGTATCTGAAAGCCATCTACTTCCTGCTCTCCATGACTTTCCAGTATCAGCTGCTTGATCTCGTCCTTCAATAGAAAGTCCAGTTCTGTAGCAGAGGTATACTTATCTTTGGAAACTCTTTCTTCTATTCTCTCAATAATTTTTACGGTAGTCTTTACGCCCACATCAGAGGTAATCAGCACATCCTCCAGCTCATCCAGCACTTCATCATCTACCTTACTTTTCCCGACTATGGCTTTACTAAGTCTGGAGAAAAACCCTTGTTTGGTCTTTTCCAGCCCCTGATCCAGCTTGTCAGTATTCTCTTTCTTCTTGAAAAAATTACTTAAGGCCATATGGTAATTCTTGGTAAGCCCGCAAATATACACTTTTCAAAGCACAAAAAAGAGGGCTCTTTTGTTGGAAAGTGGGTGAATAGTAGGCTTATAGGTTATCAGCCAGTACACCTACCACTTTATACAGCTTCTTTTCTCCTGTATCCTGACGGGTAACTTCGAAAACTATTGCATACATCCCAATAGCTGCCTTCTGATTATCTTCATCTCTTCCATCCCAGAAAAGGGTTCCTTCTGTAGTACCGGGAAGGAAGTTTTGCTGTAGGATACGAATCTTTCTTCCGTTTGGATCAAAGATATGTGCGCGTGCATTAGCACCTGTGAAATTGAAGTTATAGTTGATGGCCAGAACATCATCTGTCCCATCTCCATTGGGGGAGAATACTTCTTTGGTGAGAAAGACCTCTTCTTCTCCAGTACCGGTATCCAGCTGTTGGGAATTCTCATAACCGGGGGTAGCAAAGTTCACAGTCCTGGCAGCAGAGTGCCAGTTATTTGGATCAGCCGCAGATCTTCTCAGGGAAATTCTCTCTAAAGAAACACCTTTATCATCCTCAAGTGTAGGAAAGTGAAGATCATCAGCGTAAATGAACACATCCAAAGGTGGAGAAACACTATCATTCACGAGTATTGCGACCCCTCCTTCGGAGGAAGGGAAAGATGGCAAAGCGATAGCTTCTATGAAACGAGCTTCCACAGGAGGAGAATATGCAGCCTGTTGAGCAGCTATATCTTTAGTTACACAAAGTAGTCTTCCGGGAAGAAAGAGAAAGGACTGATCCGTAATAGGGTCTTCATCCAGCAAGCTACCATTCTCAGGATCCAATCTTCCTATGGTAACATCTCGTAGGTCTATGACCTTATTGGAAGCATTATAGATTTCCACAAAATCGCTTCCCCCCTCCAGAGGATTAAAGAGAATCTCATTAATGAGAATATCTCCAGCCTGAGGAAGGGAAGGAAGACCGAGCAGTTCTGTTACCGATAGTTCATTGCCAGCACAGTCTGTGATTCCACTAATCTGTAATTCGTAGGTGATCTGATCCTGAAGGCCCTGGTCAAAGAGAAGAACTACCTGATCCGGTAATTCTTCTGAAACGGAAATCGCCAGGGGATTTCCTATACTCTGATTCACCTCATATGCCAGTGGGTTATCCAATGAGACCAGATCCATGGGTTCGTTGAAGAATAGCCTTAGCGTAACTGAGTCCACTATTTCCAGACTAACTACAGATGGAGCATCAGCATCTATGAAATCCCCAGCCGCAGAATTGACTGTGCCGGGAGTACCGCCAATACTGGCATTAGAGGCTATCCAATTCAGGGAATTATTACAATTTACGAAGTCCGGATCTATTCTTTCCAGGGTATAACCTCCATCATCCTTTTCAGTGTCTCTGTACCAGCTTCTTTCATATCTGAGTTGATCTATTAGCACACCGCTAGCGTCTCTTAGGGTTATTTCATCCTGAGAAATCCCCAGGTCTGGAAAGGAGGAAACGCCTAGTACGGCCCCAAAGGTCTGGTAATCAGATACGAAGTCTTCATCTACAATGATGACGTAAGCCCCAGGAGTAAGGGTAAAAGCTGCCAGAGTAGTAGATCTGCTTGCATCTGAAAGGCTCCACCCGTTTAGGCTAATGGCCGTACTACTTCTGTTATATAGTTCCACAAACTCTCCAGCAGGCAAGCCGAAAGAAGGTTCGGGATCTGAGAATATCTCATTGATAACTATATCAAAGGCTTGCCCCTCTTTTCCTATGACCAACTCTCTGCTTTCTGAACCAGACATTGCGTTCCCTGAACAATCAGATAAGGAAGTGAGCGTCAGGCTATACACTACCCCTGTATCCAGGGCAGGAAAAGTAATGATGGCACATAGAAAATCTGGACCTTCCGCTACGGCTGAGGAGGGACTTCCCACTCCATTATCGATAGAGTAGTTAGCGATCGTATTCAAGCTTCCTTCATCCATAGGCTCATTAAAGCACACTCTGGCGGAAGTAGCATCTAACAGACTTACTGAGACTAAACTGGGTGTAGTATTATCTGGCGTCTGATCAAATACACTGTTCTGACTAGCAGGGGTCCCACCCAAGCTGGCGTTGGAAGCAAGCCAATTAGAGATGGGCGCACAAGTCAACTTATCTGGATTGATTAATTCCAGGCTGAATCCGCCATCATCCTTGTCCGTATCTCCATACCAACTTCTCAGGTATTCAACACTATCCAATAAGGTTCCTACATTGTCCCTCAGGCCTATCTCATCACCGTTATTAGATAAGGCTGGAAAGGGAGAAAGTCCCAACACATCCCCAAAAGCTTCATAAGAGCCAGCATTAGCCGTACTGCTTAGAATGATATATTCTCCCGGACCTAAGATGTAAGTAGGTAATTCGGCAACGGTTGAGCCATTGGAAAGGGTGTATTCATTCAAGTCCAACGTTTTCTCACTTCTGTTAAGAAGCTCCACAAATTCTCCTTCAGGCAAACCTACAGAAGGGTTAGGATCAGGTAGAAGTTCTGAAATGATTAAATCTTTGAATTCTGCTACATCAGGCTGAAAGAAGGAAAATGGCAATACTACTGAAATACTCATGGCATTCCCAGCCAAGTCACTCACATTGTCTATGCTTATTTCATAGTCAGTTCCACTCTGGAGGGGAGAAGCTAATTGGAGCTGGACTTCTGAGGCATTAGCTACATTCAAACTGGCAGATGTTGGTGTCCCAATTCCATTATTGATGGTGTAGTTAGTAGCAAATTCGGCAGAAGAAGCTTGTAGGGGCTCCGAAAAACGAATGCTTAGCGTATTCTGGGATTCTACGATTACTTCCTGAGGCTCTGGAGGTGTGGCATCAGTAATAAGCGCATTGACTGCTACATTATCGAAGATAAAGTCTTCCCTTCTACTGGAAGTATGCCTCACAAACACCCCAAAGAAAGCAGACTGGGTATACGTATTGTCTGTAGCAGTTCCTTGAGAGACAAAAGAAGTAGCTCCATTCTCTCTGGCTTGTACTTCCCAATTTCCCTCCCCATCCCTGCTTACTCGTACAGTGGCATCTAATCCACCGCCAGCTATAGCTTCGCTCCCATCTATAAGCTCTTCTTCAACTATTCCATCCTGTCTATAAAGGTTAATTCCGTCAGATGAGCCTGATTCACCTATTTCAATGAAATATCCATTTAAAGGCCCACTAAGATCAGCCTGATTAGAAACCAGGTACACCCTGGCTTTATTAGATCCACTAGGGGCAAAAGACATATTAATGTCTATCAGCCATTCTAGATTAGTAGCTAGTGATTGTGGGGTGCTGAGATAGATGGTTTCGCTGATGCTTTGACCATTAGACTGGAGCTGAAAACTTTCATTCACCCTAAAGAGCGGATTATCTCCTGACCAAACGGGATTAGCGGTAAAATCTCCATCACTAAAATCATCTGTAAGCTGGGAAAAGCCCGTAATTGAGGCTAACAGAATGAACGCCAGCAAAATGTAGCTTCTATTCTTCATGGG
>JBCBKZ010000228.1:0-7720 GCA_038520955.1 Bacteroidota bacterium
GTAGACAAAAGGAAGCCAGGAAGACAAGCCTTTAAACTGGAAGGCTATCAATACCATTAGGGGGAAGCTAAGCGTAAAAAGGTACTTCCAGGGGCGGAATACAGTCATAGTGTTTGTAGCGTTATGTAGAAAACTAAGAATTTCTCCTAATAGAAACAATGCAAGCATTCATACCATGAGTTAGATTTTCAGGATATTCCTTCTAACTTCCCTGCATGACTTTTGAAGAATTTACTCAGAGTATGTCTCAAGATTCACCGCCAGCAAATCTAAGTCTTGCCCTTCAGGCCCTTTGGTATGCCCACAAGGGAGACTGGAGCAAGGCTCATGACCTGGCCGATAGCAAGGATGAGAATGGAGGTGCATGGGTGCACGCCTACCTACACAGGGAAGAAGGGGATCAGTGGAATGCAGAATATTGGTATAGGAGAGCCAGGAAGCCTGTATTCAAGGGAAGCCTGGAAGAGGAGTGGACATATATCGCGAAAGAACTACTCTGATAAGTTGAAGGTTGAAAGTGGAGAATTGAAGGTTTATGATGAACCCCAAAAAACCTCGAACTAATTTTTAATCTTAATCTTCGACTTAAACTTAACTCCATTCAATCATTCAAAATTCCCTCATTAACCCTCTCGCATGTCCAAGACTTTTAAAGCCCTCGTACTAGATGCAGACGGTGTATTCGTACATAGTAGTTTTCGATTTGGGAAGATGTTGATAGAGGAAAGAGGTTTTTCCCGAGAGGAAATGTCAGAATTCTGGTCGGGTCCCTTCCGTAAGTGTATGGATGGCACCCTGGATTTGAAAGAGGTGCTGGTTCCCTACCTAAATAAATGGGGATGGGAAGAAGGTGTGGATGCCTTTATAGATCAGTGGTATGAGATGGAAGCTAACATAGATGAACAAATGATAGCCTTTCTGGAGCAGACTGCCTCTAAGGGAATTCCCTGCTATATGGCTTCCAATCAGGAAAAATATAGAGCTGCCTACTTCAGGGAGCATTTTTCTTTTCTCAAGTATTTTAAGAAAGTCTTTTTCTCCAGTGAACTAGGGCATGCCAAGCCTGCCATTGTTTACTATCACTTGATCACCGAAGATCTGAGCCTGGAAAGGAAGGACATCCTATTCTGGGATGATACTGCCCGACATGTAGAGGCAGCCAGAAAGTACGGTTGGCAAGCGAATAAATACACCTCCTTTGAGCCATTCTCACTGGCTATGGAAGAATATACCTACAGCGGTATTGCATAAGTGGAGGCTTTTGTGTCATTTTGCCCCTTCATTTAGGAAACCGATATGAGTCAACATGCAGCCAAACAGGCCTTTCTGAATAACCAGTCTCTCCTTCAGGATTTTATAGCCGAGGAGGAAAACTTCATCAAGATAGAGAAAGCATCCAAATTGGTCAGTGAGGCATTCCAGTCCGGGAAAAAAGCCCTATCCTGTGGGAACGGAGGTTCCGCCTGTGATGCCATGCATTTTGCTCAGGAATTCACGGGTAGATTCAGGGGAGACAGAAAAGCTTTACCCGTCATCTGTGTAAGTGATCCTACCCACATCACCTGTGTAGGCAATGATTATGGCTTTGATCATATATTCTCAAGAGGGGTAGAAGCCTTTGGGCAGGAAGGGGATGTACTTGTAGCACTATCTACCAGCGGAAATTCTGCCAATATTATCAAAGCAGTAGAAGCTGCTCAGGAAAGAGGGATGAAGATTATCACCCTATTGGGGAAGTCAGGAGGTAAGCTAACAGGAGTAGGAGACATAGAATGGATTATTCCCGGCACCACTTCTGACCGTATCCAGGAGATCCACATGATCATTCTGCATACCATCATAGAACTGGTGGAGCGGGAATTGTTTCCGAAGAATTATTCTGCCTAGGCCATCTATAATGCCTGGGGCATAGCCGTAAGCGTCATGGTAGTAGTATAGGTCCCGGGCGCTATATTCTGGTCAAGTAAAGGGGGCAATCCTATTTTAGACGTATGGGCTCTATATCCCAGTCGCCACCAAATCCCAAACTGGTTTTCCTCATAAGAACCTGCATTTCCTTCTGGTCCTGCCTCCAGGATTTTCACATCGGCTTGCTCAGCATAGAAGCCCGCAGAATGTAATCTCCCATTGGTGGTTCCTCCCACCCTAATATTCTGTTGAGGGGTGCCAAAATCCCACTTGCTTCCTTTTTCACTCGCTCTTGCAGGATCTACATGGATGAGGTAGGTAAGATTACGCTGATCTATTTCATCCCCATCTGCATTCACAAAGGGGGTAAAACTAGCGATAACATCAAAGTTAGTAGAGGAAGCAATTTCAATGGTGCTACCCTGATTATTCACTATGCCATTTTGGTAGTGAGAAATGGTGGTAAAGTTAAATTGGATACTGGCCCCACCCACTACCCTAAGGTCAATAAAATTGGTGAAGGCGGCAGAGATGTTAATCTCATCAGTTTGGGCTTGTGCTTGATAACTAAAGATTGCCAGGGAGACAAAGAGAGTAGCTAACAATGATTTCACGTTCAAAGAATCTAAAAAGCAGTCTATTCTCAGAATTCATTTTGAGGGAAGGCTTACGTGGCGAAAATGTAGTTCATAAAAAACCCTGCCTTATGACAGGGTTCCTAAGCATGTACTATCTACTAACTAATTATTGACTTACTGATGTAATCCTTTACTTCTTAAATACTCCATCAATTCTGCAGGGCGGTCTGTCATGATTGCGTTAGCTCCATGATCTATCAACCATCCCCAGGCAGCGTCTGGCCCTTCGAGTAAAGCCAGCTCATCTGTATGTCCCGCACAGAGGTCATCCCAAAGGGCAATGGCCAAAACTGTGGCCCCTCTTTCATTCATTTTGGGAATTTCCGTGAATACCGGATTCTCCTCTGAATCAAAGAGCATTTCATAGGCTACCGGATCCAGGCTTTCTTCATAAGCTTTCACATATCCGGCTTTATCTTCCAGGTCATACCAAATCTTTGGCATGTAAATGATAGAATCCATAAGATTTCCATACTTTCCTCTCATGACATCTAAAGGATCATTCCCTTTAAAAATAGCCTGATCAACTGTTCCGGTTTTTACGAGAATATCATAAGCTTCTTTCACAGTCTTTCCTTCTGTTTTATCCAGGTTGACCATGATTTTGTCCTTGGTCAGGGTCATAATCTCTTCTAAAGTAGGTACCTGTTGGCGAGATCCTCTGGCTCCACATGCGTTTCTCAAACTAAGTTCCTTGACTTCTTCCAGGCTTAAGTCGGATAATAGCCCTTTCCCATTAGTAGTCCTATCTACTGTTTCATCATGCATAGCTACCAGATGACCATCTTTAGTAAGACGAACATCTATTTCTACTACGTCCATCCCCAGATCAATACAACGCTGTACTGCCATCAGGGAATTCTCAGGTGCATATCGCCAATCTCCACGATGGGAAATAGCCAATACATATTTTTCAGTAGGATTTTTTAAATGTGCTAAAATGTCAGTAGTACTATTTTGGAAGCCAGGATCTTCTACTACTGTTTGGGCTGTGGAGGCTTTCTCCTGAGATGCTTGTCTGCAACTGAAAAACAATCCGATGACAAGCAGAAAAAAATATAGTTTCTTCATTTTCGATAAGGTTAAGCACCTGACACCCTAAGGGTGCCAGGTACTTGCATATACAATAAGCAGCGTTTACTAACTAGTATCCAGGATTTTGCACTAAGGCAGGATCAGTATCTATCTGAGATTGTGGTAATGGAAGCACCAGTTTTGTCTGATTGATGGTTACATTCTTCCCTACAGAAGCAAACCACTGATTCATGGTTTCTACAGCATTTCCATATCTCAGAAGGTCAAACCAACGATGACCTTCCCCGATGAACTCAAATCTTCTTTCCATACGAATAGCTTCTCTCATATCAGCCTGAGAAGTAGCCGCAGTATTTCCAAGACCGGCACGATTTCTTACTTCATTCAGGTACTGAGAAGCCTCTGTAGTGCTTCCTGTTTCATTTAGCGCTTCAGCATACTTAAGAAGTACATCAGCATAACGGATTACATAGTAATCACTTCCACCATCATTCACTCCTGTAGGTGATACAGCATACTTTAGAGAGAAGTAAAAGGGATTGGCAGCAGCATCTAAGCCTACGTAATCAGTTGTTCTTGTATCTCCTGCTTCATACTTGTTTACAAACTCAGTAGAAGGCAGGTTGTGTCCTTTCGCATTGGCAGTGGTACCTGAGGGTCTGAACTGAGAAGCAGCAGGGCTACCTTCATTGTTACCATTTACCCCACTGGCAAACTGAATCTCAAATAATGATTCACTGTGCCCTTCATTATCCAGGCTGAATACATCAGCTGTAGAAGGTACCAGGCTATATCTACCTGAAGTTACTACGGATCTCAGGTTTCCTACTGCATCATTGTAGTTACCCTGAAACATCTGTACGTCAGCTAATAGTGCCTGAGCAGCACCTTTGGCAGGTCTTCCTGACTCTTTTTCTTCAGAAAGTCCGGTGATAGCCGCACTTAAGTCAGATTCAACCTGTGTGAAAACCTGAGCAGCCGCAGTACGAGCCTGACCAAAGTAATCAGAAGGGTTAGTCGTCTCTTCCAATACCAAAGGAACATCTCCGTAAAGACGTACCAGATTGTAGTATAACAAGCCTCTTACAAACTGCATTTCAGCAGTTCTGGAGGATTTTAAAGCATTGTCAGCAAACTCAATATCGCCGATCCTGTTCAGTACAACATTTACACGCTGGATACCTTCATAAGACTCTCTCCAAATGTCCCCTATCAGGTCGTTACCTGCATTGGTAGAAAAATCATCCAACTGTCCAAAACGCCCCCCATCATTGGCTGCAATTTCTTCAAAGGAATCTTCGCCGGAGATTTCTCCTACTCCGATCAGGTCAAGGCCGTAAAGTCCTCCGTTCTGTAGCTGTGCATAAACACCTGTTATGGCACTTTCAAGTTCCGCTTCACTTGAGAAAAAGTTATTGGCTGCTTTTTCTGTCAGGGGAACTATGTTCAATTCTTCCTCACATGAAAAGAATGCAAAAGAAAGAATGGTAAATACGAAAATATATTTATTGAATTTCATTGTATTGATCTTTGATCTGGTTGGTTGATTAGAATTTCACATTCACACCTGCTGCCAGGAATCTTGTAACAGGGTTAGTCGTTCTGATCCATCCTCTGGTCAAAGTCTGAGAACTGTTACTAGTGTTGTCAAGACCATCAGGATTGTATCCTCTGAAGTCGGTAGACTGGAAGATGTTGTTTCCAGTGATGTACACTCTCAGTGCGTCAATTCCTATGCTGGAAGTAATCTCACTAGAAAAAGTATATCCTAACTGGAGGCTTCTGAGTCTGAAGTAGTCAGCATCCAGAACGGAAAGGCTGGAAGATCTGGTTAAACGACCAGCAGATGAAAAGCTGGAGAAGTCAGGTCTTCTGAAGAATCCATCAGGATTACGATCGTTGAAGTAGTTGTCATAGTAGTATTTGGAAGGAACAAAAAACCCTTCACCACTATCAGTATAGTATACCATGCGATCGCCAGCTTTTCTACCTTCAACTCCCTGGAATAGTAGGGATAGATCAAACCCTTTGTAAGCCAGGTTTACTCCGAACCCATAAGAGAAATCAGGGTTATAGTCTCCTAAGAAAGCTCTGTCATCAGGCGTTATTTGGCCATCACCATTCACGTCTCTTACGATGTAGTCTCCCACCTCAGTACCTGGTAGAGGTGTGATAGCGTCAGAGGTAATCTGTTCCTGGTTTCTGTAAACGCCAATAATGTCGTAAGCATAAAACTGAGCGATAGGCTCTCCTACACGAGTGATGAATCCCATCCCCCCGTTGCTGGCAATAATCTGCCTTTGATCGTTACCTAAAGCAATTACTTCATTTTGGGTAGCGTTGATGTTGGCATTGAAACCTATTTTCAGGCTTCCAAGCTCAAACCCTCTACCCAGTAATTCTAACTCAAACCCTCTGTTTTCCAGCTCTCCAATGTTCTGTAGAGAAGTAGAAAAACCAGACTGCTGAGGTACAGGTACACTCAGTAAAAGGTCAGTTGTGTTAGAAGTATAGTATTCAGCAACAAGGAATAATTTGTCATTCAGGAACCCAAGGTCAATCCCAAAGTTTAAGGCAGTATTAGTTTCCCATGAAAGGTCAGCATTAGGAGAGGTACTGGTGAAAGCACCGGCGGTTAAATTCCCATCAATCACATAGTTATCCTGTCCGATTAAGGCTACAGAACCGAAGTTACCGATCTGGTTGTTACCAGTCTGCCCCCAGCTGGCTCTAAGCTTAGCAAAAGAAATTATCCCATCTTCCGGGAAGAAAGACTCAGAGCTGATAGTCCATCCGGCAGATACAGAAGCAAAATCACCATACTTGGTGTTGGCACCGAAACGAGATGAACCGTCTCTTCTTAAGGAAGCAGAAAGAGAATACCTTCCTCCGAAGTCATACTCTACACGTCCAAATACAGATTCTAATGCCCACTTAGTACTACCGTTAGTAGCAGCAATGGCAGTCGCTCCAGAGATACTTCTTAAGTTATCATCTGTGAAGTCCTGGCTTTCCAGATCAACTTGATTGAATTTCTCTTGCTGGTAGCTATACCCAACCAAAGCATTTACAGTATGCTGCCCAAAAGTATTTTTGTATGTAAGCGTATTCTCTGTGATGAAGTTCTCTCTTCTGAAATCTATTTTCACGCCCATCGCTCTGGAGTTAGCCACAGGGGTTCTATAGTTACCTAGTGTAGAGGGAGCAAAGAACTCTTCCACACCTGTGTTGTAATCCCCTCCTAATGAAGTTCTGAATGTAAGTCCTTCAATAGGTTCGATTTCCAGGTAGGTGTTACCAAAGGCACGGAAAGTCTGTCTGGTAAAGTCAGTTTCTGTCATGGTAGCTATAACGTTACCAGAGATAGGACCATCCCAGTTAGCATTGTTATCCTCAATCTGAGTAGCTGGTGCAATAGTTCCGTCAGCATTATAAGGAGAGTAATAAGGGTGCATCAGGATGAGAGCCAAAGCAGGATCAGGTCTGTTTCCTAAGTTAAAGTCGGACCACCCACGAGACCCTACAGGATTGGAGTTAGTGATAGAGATGTTTGAAGAAACTCCAAAACGAAGCATGTCGTTAATGCGGGAGTTGAACTGAATATTATTAGTAATTCTTTCGTAGTCAGAATCTCTGATGATGCTCTCCTGGTCAAAATAGGCAAAGGAAACAGAGTAATCTGCTTTCTTAGATCCACCTGACAGGTTCACATAATGGTTCTGCTGGATAGCAGTTCTGAAAAGCTCATCTGCCCAGTCAGTGTTAGTCAATCCGGGTGTTCCACTAAGATAGTCTTGAAGGAAAGGCTGGATTCTGCTACGCTTTCCTCCACCGTTAGCATCTCTGGTAGTGTTATCATCAGTAATACTCCTTCCAGGTCCTCCGGAAAGGTATCCGTAGTTCCTCGCGTCGAAGTCAAACTGAGCAGTCTCATAAGCGTCAGCTAATTCAAAGTTGTCAATACGCTCCTGGAACCCTACGTATCCATCATAAGTGACCTGAAGTTTTCCTTCCTTTCCTTTTTTAGTGGTGATGAGGATAACTCCGTTTGAAGCTCTTGATCCGTAGATGGCTGCAGAAGCAGCATCTTTCAATACGTTAATAGAAGCAATGTCCTGAGTGTTGATGGAACTTAAAGG
>JBCBKZ010000229.1:0-7716 GCA_038520955.1 Bacteroidota bacterium
AGGCATTTATATGGGCATTCTGTGAATCCCATAGACCTGGGAAAGAACTATTTTATTGCGTGTGGATGTAGTTAGTAGTAGGAACTGTAAAAGTACTCAATATTGCTGATACTGCCAATGAGAATTATAATAGATATTCTCTACCTGAAATAAGGAATCCCGCAATTTTGCTATGGAAATTCCTTTGATAAAGGAAATGAAAAGGAATTCCCCTCAATAGCTTTATAAATTAGTCCCAAATACATAAAATTTTAGGTGCTTTGTGATAAAGCTAAAGATGGTTTTGTAACTTAGATGTTTCAAATTTAGATAGATGGAGATCGAGTCCCCCACCAAGTCTTTCACGGAAATCACCGTTCGTGGGTACATTTTGGACCTTTATGGTCAAGTAAGTAACGCCAAATTTATGGAGTTACTGGAAGAAGCACGCTGGAACCATTTCCATGGCTTATTTGAGTCAGGGATGTTCCTTGAGCTTGGCTTGGCCTTATTACTCGTCAAGGCAAATGTAGATTATAAAATGCCGGCCAGACTAGGAGATGTCATGGACATTGAGACCTATTTGGCTAGAATGGGGGAAAAGAGCTTTACCCTTAAGCAGACCATCTATATGCGGAATACCTCGGAAGCCGTGTTGGAAGCTGAGATGACCTACGTAGTAAAGGATCTGGAGAAAGAAAGAGCCATTCCACTAGTAGGGAGAATGCGGGATATGATAGAAAGAAGAGAGTAAGCCCCACTCATGAAAGGGATCACCAAGCCTGTTCTGGTACTGAAAATAGGAACCTCTTCTATTACCCTGGATGACGGGACACTGGATGAGCCAGTCATCGTGAATCTTGTAAGACAGATAGCACAGCTCCATCATCAATATCACATCATCCTGGTTTCCTCAGGAGCAGTAGGAGTAGGCAAAACCTTTATCCATAACTATTCGGGTAAAATAGGCGAACGGAAAGCAGCCGCTGCCATAGGAAACCCTATTCTCATCAATAAATATCAGGGCTTCTTTTCTCCTTATAAAATCCCTATAGCCCAAAGCCTTTGTGAAAGGCAACACTTTTCTGACAGAAAGAAATTTCTCCAGCTGAGAGAAACCATCCACCTGTTGTGGAGGGAAGGTATTATCCCCATCGCAAATGAGAATGATGTAGTCAGCGATCTGGAACTTAAATTCTCGGATAATGATGAGTTAGCTACACTACTCGCAGTAGGATTGGATGCAGAAGTCTTACTCCTGGGAACCTCTGTTTCAGGGCTGGAAGACCCAGAAGGGAATTTGGTGAAGGAGCTCAAGGAGATAGATGCCAGTGTTTTCGGCTGGGCCAGAAAAGAGACCTCCAAAGCAGGCTTAGGGGGAATGATTTCCAAACTCACCTTTGCTCGTATGGCCACCAGAATGGGAATTAAGGTGGTGATTTTTGGAACCCGAGAGGAAGATGGGATAAAGAGTGCCATCAATGGGAGGACAGGAACTGTGTGTTTACCCAGTCAAAAGCAGCTTTCTTCCCGGAAAAAGTGGTTAGCAAGTGGAAGCCTAGTACACGGGAGGATAACAGTAGATACTGGCGCTTATGAAGCTCTCCAAAAAGGAAAAAGCTTGTTGGCAGTAGGCGTACAGCAAATAGAAAACGACTTTGAGGCTGGAGAGGTCATAGAATTAGTAGCGGGGGAAGAGATCCCTTTTGCAGTAGCACAAAGTAGTCTTTCCTCAGAAGAATTACGCGCCAGAGTAGGCGAACGAAATTTGACAGTTGCACATGCTGATGATATTGTATTGATTTAGGATATGGAAACTAAGACAGTTACCCAGAGTATCATTCCAATGTTGGTGGAAGCCAGAGCTGCGGCCAAGGCTGTGGCAGTATTGACGGAAGAGAAAAAGAAGGCGATTCTCACGGACGTCTCAGTTATACTGAAGGCCAGGAAGGAAGACATCCTCAAGGCTAATGAGCTGGATCTTGTGAGGATGGATGATGAAAATCCTAAGAAGGATAGACTTCGTCTAACTGACGCAAGAATAGAGGGACTGGTTAATAGTACCCTGGCAGTAGCAGACCTACCCAAACCAGATGGGCAGGTACTCAAAGAAGATATCCGTCCTAATGGACTGAAAATTCAAAAGATTAGTGTACCCCTTGGGGTAGTAGGCGTCATTTATGAAGCCAGACCCAATGTGACCATAGACGTGGTAACACTCTGTCTGCGCTCAGGAAATGGGGTAGTGCTAAGAGGGGGTTCTGATGCCTATCATTCCAACCTCTGTCTGGTAGGCTTAATCCATGAGGTACTGCAACAGCATGGCCTTAACCAACACGCCGTTACCCTTCTGCCTACGGAGAGAGCCTTGGTGAAGGAACTATTATCTGCAGATCAGTATGTGGACATCCTTATCCCCAGAGGGTCAAGACAGCTCATAGACTTTGTTAGAGAGAATGCCACTATCCCTACCATAGAAACTGGGGCAGGCGTATGTCATACCTATGTGAGTAAGTACGGTAAGCTGAAAGACGCGGCTGAAATAGTGGTGAATGCCAAAGTAAGTAGACCCTCTGTATGTAATGCATTGGATACTATTTTGGTAGACCGGTCAGTAGCAGGAAACTTTCTTCCTCTAATCACAGAAGGAATGGCAGCCCATCAGGTGGAAATTTTTGCAGATGCTGAGGCCTATCAGATTCTGTCATCAGCTGGCTACTCATCTTTAATGATGGCTGAAGAAGAGGATTTTGGGAGAGAGTTTCTGGATTTTAAGTGTTCTGTGAAGGTGGTGGAAAATATAGAGGAGGCCCTGTTACATATTGATAAATTTTCGTCCAAACACTCGGAAGCGATAGTTTCTGAGGAAGAAACAGAAATAACCCTATTTTTGCAGACGGTAGACGCTGCCGCGGTATACGCCAACGCATCTACCAGATTTACAGATGGTGAAGTGTTTGGGCTGGGAGCGGAAATAGGTATTTCTACCCAAAAACTACACGCAAGAGGACCCTTTGCCCTGGAGAAGTTGGTAACGGAAAAGTGGGTGGTCAGGGGAAACGGTCAAATAAGATAACCCGATCAACAGATAAATTATGGCAGGTTCAGCTAAAGGACCCATTTATGCAGCAATAGGCGCTAACATAGCCATTGCCGTTTCCAAGTTTATAGCCGCAGGCATCAGCGGAAGTTCCGCTATGCTTTCTGAAGGAATCCATTCTCTGGTAGATACCGGGAATGGCTTTTTGCTTTTATATGGCATCAAGGCCAGCAAAAAAGCACCTGATGATGATCATCCAATGGGCCACGGGAAGGAATTATACTTTTGGTCCTTGATTGTAGCAGTCCTGATTTTCGCCATAGGAGGAGGGATGTCCCTTTATGAAGGGATAGAACATCTGAAACACCCTGAACCCATAGGAGATCCTACCTTAAGCTATATCGTACTGGTTGCAGCTATGATCTTTGAGGGATTTGCTCTGTTTTTAGCGGTAAAGAGTTTTAATAAAGTTCGAGGGAGAATGCCTTTTTGGCAAGCTATCAAAACCAGTAAAGACCCTGCTGCCTTTGCAGTAATATTTGAAGATAGCGCTGCACTGCTAGGCCTAATCGTAGCCTTACTTGGTGTTTTCCTTGGCCATACCTTCCAGGAGCCTTTATTTGATGGAATAGCCTCTGTTGTGATTGGGGTGATACTCGCTGGTATTGCCATTTTGTTGGCGTACGAGAGTAAAGCCTTGTTGATAGGAGAAAGTGCGGAACCTGAAATCAGAGCGAGTGTAACCAAGCTGGTGATGGCAGATGAGGCTGTTCATAAAATGAGCCCACCCCTAACCATGCATTTTGGACCTGAGAATGTGTTACTAGCCCTGGATGTGGAGTTTAAGGATGAAATGACCTCAGATGAGATAGAAGAATCTATCCGAAGACTCGAGCAGCAAATCCGGGAAAGTCATGGAATAGTGAAGAGAATATTCATAGAGGCAAAAGCCATAGCCAATAGAAGGATTCCTAAGAAAGAGTAGGCTAGTTGCACTTGTGGCAGTAGACTTCTATTCCTTCTTCTTTGATCTCTCCCTGCAGGCTGATGCCGTTTCCACAGGGAATGATCTGTTCTGATATGATGATACGGGTGAATTCCTGGCTTTCGCACAGATTTTTCAGGCAGTCGTCTAATACCGGGTCCAGGTTCCACAGACCTTCCGGTACATCTGTTAGATGGAGTTGACCGTTTAGGGATGGGTCCCATATCCACCAGCGTGTCTGTAAGGCACGTCCGGCATTTCCTCCTTTTCCTATGAGCTTGTATTCTTTTCCACCCATGGTCAGAGACGCATTCTGGGCATATAATACAGGAGTTCTGCCTTTGTAGCTTCTGGAACTAGTATATGAGAATGCTGTCCCCTCGGCAGACCATTTAAGTCTGAAGGCGCAGGCATTTTTGCCGCTTAAGGGAGCAGTTAGGGGTTCATTTGACTCTATCTTGCCGTGCTGTAAGGGTATGTTGAATGCTTCTGTCTCCGGAGCTTCACATCCTGAGACCAGTATTAGCAGACAAACAAGCGCGGCAAGGGCACGAAAAGGGTAGAAACCGAGCATAAATGCTATAAGTGCTACTCAGTAGATTGAATAACTGTTGAAGCAATTTACGCATTTATAAAATTATGAACAGAATATATTTATATGAATGGATAGTTATGTTGCTTGAGTAGCGGCCCAAAGTATCTCAACTGGATGTAGCGCTTCCCGCTGGGTACCATCTTTGATTTGATGGCGGCAGCTTGTACCCGGCGCGCACACTACTGTATCCTCTTTAGTTCCTCTTACAGCAGGAAACAGAACCAGTTCTCCCACCTGCATGGAAAGCCCGAAATGTTCCTTTTCATATCCAAAGGAACCAGCCATTCCACAGCAGCCAGAAGGAATTTCACTCACGCTATAGTTCTTGGGCAGACTCAGTACCTTATGTGTGAAGGAGGTCCCGGAAAGGGCTTTTTGATGACAATGCCCATGAAGTTGGATTTGCAGAGGCGCCTCCGTAAAGTGGGAAGCATCCAAGTTTCCGTTTTCGATTTCTCGATCTAAAAATTCCTCTACTAATAAGGCATGCTTTCCTATTTCTTTAGCAGCTTCTTTGAGTTCCGGCCTAACCAATTTAGGATACTCGTCTCTGAAGCTTAAAATAGCTGAAGGTTCAATGCCTATGAGGGGCGTTTTTTCAGAAATCAGGCTTCTGAAAATCTCCACATTCTTGATGGCTCTGGTTCTGGCTTGCTGAATAAGTCCCTTAGATAGGTAGGCTCGCCCACTTTCTGCATGTGGAGGCATTTCTACCTCATACCCTAAATGCGTCAATAATTTTACCAGGGTAATGCCCAGATGGGTATCATTGAAATCAGTGAACTCATCACAGAAGACGTATACCTTTTTCTTAGGTTTAGCAGGAGCTAAGCTGGCGGCATTTTTTTTCATCCACTTTCTGAAGGTGGTCTTTTGGAGAGCCGGCAGGGATCTCTTAGGCGCTACTCCCAGAAAACGCTTGAGAAGACCGGAAGTGAGACCATTAGTGAGAAAGAAGTTAGAGATACCAGGAATGATGGACCCCAGTTTATTGAGCTTACCAATGTTGGCTATGGCTAGGGCCCTAAGTGGAATGCCATGCTTCTTATAGTACTGGTGAAGAAATTCAGCCTTGATGGTGGCCATGTCCACATTGGAAGGACATTCAGACGTACAGCCTTTACAGGAAAGACAGAGATCCAGAACTTCATAGATTTCTTTGTGTGCGAAGGGATTATCTTCATTAGAGCGGGTGAGAAATTCTCTCAATATGTTAGCTCTGGCCCGTGTAGTATCCTTTTCGTTTCGGGTGGCCATATAAGAAGGGCACATAGTCCCTCCTGACAGATGACTTTTTCTACAGTCTCCAGATCCATTGCACTGTTCTACAGCTCTGAGAATCCCATCGGTTTCACTAAAGTCAAACACGGTGTCAAATTGCGGGGTTTCCTGCTCTTTCTCATAGCGTAGAAATTCATCCATAGGAGCCGCATCTACGATCTTGCCTGGATTGAAGATGTTTTGTGGATCCCAAACACCCTTAAGTTCCCTGAATAATTCATAATTCTTGGGGCCTACCATGTCAGGGATGAATTCTGCTCTCACCCTTCCATCTCCATGTTCCCCACTTAGGGAGCCATCATATTTTTTGACCAAATGGGCGGTAGAGGCGGCTATGTCCCTGAATAGCTTTACATCCTTGGTAGCCTTTAAGTTGAGAATGGGGCGAAGATGTAATTCTCCAGCACCTGCATGTGCGTAATACACAGCACGCTGCCCAAAGCCTTTCATCATTTCTGCAAACTCTCCTATGTAGGCGGGTAGATCAGGTAGATCTACAGCTGTATCTTCTATCACAGCTACAGGCTTGGCATCACCCTTCATATTACTGAGTAGCCCGAGCCCGGCTTTACGTAAGTCCCATGCCTTCTTCATTTCCTCTCCTTCTATGATGGGAAAATGGTAGCCGTGCCCTGCCTCCTTCATATTTTGGATGAGCTGGTCAAACTGGGCATGAACTTCCTCCATATTTTCTCCCCCTATCTCTATCATCAGGATGGCTTCCGGATCTCCTTGTATGAAGGCACGGTTATTTCTGTACAGTCGGTTTCCTTTCGTACAGTCCATGACGATCTTGTCCATAAGCTCAACTGCACGTGGCTTGAAAGGCATGGCTTGCAGAACTGCCTTGAGAGAATCCTCCAGGGATTCGTAGTGGGCACAAAGGAGTGCCTTATGAGTAGGAGGCAGTGGATCTACGTGTATTTTTATTTCTGTCAAAAAGGCCAGTGTTCCTTCAGACCCGCATAGCAGCTTACAGAAGTTAAAGGCTTCTCCTTCCTCCTGAAACACTTCTGAGTCCAGAAGGACATCTACGGCATAGCCTGTATTTCTTCTGTGAATGGCCTTCTTAGGGAATTGTGTTTGTATTTCTTTTGCCACCTCTTCCTGAGAAAGGGTAGCAAAAATGTGCTGATAAAGATTTCCTTCCAGGTTATTCTGTCTTCTTTTCTCCTGAAAGGCTGAAGCTGTCAATTCCTGAAACACAGTCTGAGAACCATCACTTAGGATGCAGTTGGCTTCCAGCACGTGATCACGTGTGGTTCCATATACGATGGAGTAGGACCCACAGGAATTATTCCCCACCATTCCGCCTATCATGGCTCTGTTAGCCGTAGAGGTATTCGGCCCGAAGAAGAGTCCATAAGGCTTGAGGTAGTGGTTAAGCTCATCCCTCACTACGCCCGGTTGTACCCTTACCCACCCTTCTTCCTGATTCACTTCCAGAATCTGGTTCATGTAGCGGGAAACGTCTACCACTATGCCGTTTCCTACGCACTGACCTGCCAGTGAGGTCCCGGCAGCACGGGGGATTAGGGAAAGCTTCTGTTGCCTCGCGAAGGTGATCAATTGTATGACGTCCTCAGCATGCTTGGGCATGGCTACAGCGGTGGGCATTTCTCTATAGACTGATGCGTCTGTAGCATAGAGAGTACGCATCATCTTATCATAGTACAGGTCTCCATCCAGGGAGGCATTTAGAATAGATAGTTTGGAAGATAACTCTTTCGTAATGCTCATTTGCTACGGGTTCAGACTAAAAAGTAAATATGCAAAAAGCCTTTCGCCGGATAAAAGAAAAAAGTCAAGAAATTGTTTATCTTGATACTATACTTT
>JBCBKZ010000022.1:0-16919 GCA_038520955.1 Bacteroidota bacterium
AAGTGTATATGAAATGGCGAAGAATACAACGAAACCTGCAGAAATCCCCAGGCTTTTTTCGAAGTTCTGTAGACCACCTAATGTATCTTCTCTGGTAGAAAGTCTTCTCAGCATCATAGCTACCAATATCCATGCAGAAAAGAAGACGATACTTCTTGCGATAAAGAATGGCTGATTTAAATAAGCCCTTTTGGTATCTATTAATGCATCCTGCCCTTCAGGGATGATGATCCATTCAAAAATCTGGTCCATAAATAGGAAACAGGCCACTACGCCTATAGCAGCAAAAGGGAGCCATCCAAACATAGCTTCTGGCACCCTTCTGATAGCTGTCTGCCAACCTGCATTACCTACTCTGTGAACTGCTATGAAGAACAAAGCTCCCATAGCTATGGTAATGAAGTAAATGTTGTGCATGTAGAAACCCGTAAGCACACGTGTTACCCAGGTAGGACCATGGTGTCCATGTCCTCCACCGTGAGCATCATCAGCATGGGCTTCTTCGCCATGACCATCGTCGTGCTGGTCATTAGCTACCGAGTGGATAGTTGGATTTTCTGTTACCAGTTCTGCGTGCTCCTCTCCATGAGAATCATCATGATGTCCATCTCCACTCTGAGCCAGGAAGGCACCGATGAGAACCAGTATGACCCCTACACCGACCAGTCCATATACGATGTTACGGATTCTGGAGGAGAGCTCGAAGCGTTCGGTCAATTGTTCCGGTGTAAAATGTGAACTAGCCAAGGTTCTGTGTATTTATATTTTGAAACAAAATTGCTAACTGTGCTTAATAATTATCCTGAAAATCCTGGATATAACAGATCACCTGCCAACGCTCTTTAGGCGTAAGTTGAGATGCATATGATCCCATAATCCCTTTACCATAGGTAATGGAGTAATACATTTTCCCTACAGGAAGAAATCTATGGGCTTCATCTGAGTAGGAGGGAACATTCCCAAATACACCTTCAGTTACCAGCTTCCCTTTTCCCTGGCCATTAGCACCGTGGCACATGACGCAGTAAATTTCGTACAGCTCTTTTCCTCTGGTGTATGTTTCGGATGAGCATTGCTGCCCTTCAGCATTTGTATCTTCATTAAATAGAGGGCTAGCTGTTACTTTCTCTCCTGCTAGCTCATAGTTATCGGTATCGAACCCACTATAAATTGGGCCGAAGTTAAATGGCTCATACTGCTCAGCTCTATACCATGTCTCATCAGTACGTGGCATAGTTCCTTCTGGAGCCAGCTGTGCACTTAGTCCATTGGCAAAAGGGGTAGTTCTCGCTTCTCCCTCCGCGTTCACAGTCTGTGAGTAAGGCTCTGGAGGAAGGGAGTTGTACATGTTGGGTGCGTATTCCTTGTTACGCTTGGTTTTGTCAGTGTAAGGTGTGTAACAGCTGCTAAACAAGACTGTTACTACCAGAATACCCAACAAATATATATTTCTAGACATGTTCATGTATTATTCAGCTTATACCTTTACTTCTTTCTCACTTATTTCAAAGGCTTCATTGTCTTTCAGGATGCGCGTAACCTCATCCATATCCTGAATTTTATTTTTGTCCAGGGCAATAACAAAGACATCATCTGTCTGTCTGTCATCCATCAGGACAGCTTTTTTTCCAGGCCAGTATCTGGCAACAATGAAGAAGGTGATGACTATCCCGTGAGCAGCAAAGAATACCGTCATCTCAAAGGTGATAGGCACGAAACTAGGCCAGGGAATATTAGGCTTACCCCCTATGTTCATAGGCCAGAAGCTTCCAAAGATAGAGCTCATAGCTAACAGAGCCAGTGAGAATCCGATCACTCCATAGATGAAAGAGGCATATGCCAGTCTGGTACGCTTGATATCCAGCAAGGCTTCCATTCCATGGATAGGAAAAGGAGTATACACATCATATACTTTCACTCCAGAGTCCTTAAACTTCTTGAGCGCATCCATGACATGATCTGGATTCCAAAACTTACCTAGCAGAAACTGTTTTTCCATAATCGAAAGTGTGTATTCATCCCAAGCCTAAGCCGGGTATATTTTTTAGTCTACTATTACTGATTCTGATTCTCCTAAATTCTCAGGCTTCTTAGGATGCCTGACTAGCGTCTTCACCTCAAACATATTGATCACCGGTAAGAACTTGGCGAACAGGAAGAATAAGAAGAAGAATAATCCCAGTGTTCCTACGAAGATGCCTACTTCCACCCAGGTAGGTGTATAAGTAGCCCAACTTGATGCCAGGAAGTCTCTATGAAGAGAGGTTACAATGATCACGAAACGCTCAAACCACATACCTATGTTCACGAAGATGGACAGGATGAAGGTAGCCACCATGTTTCTTCTTACTCCTCTAAACCAGAAGAGCTGAGGCGTGATTACGTTACAGCTAAACATGATCCAGTATGCCCAGGCATAAGGACCAAATGCTCTGTTGATGAAGATGTATCTCTCCCAAAGTGAACCTGAGTACCAAGCCACGAAGAACTCAGTCATATAGGCAAGACCTACGATAGATCCGGTAGCTACCACAATTTTGGCGATAGATTCCATGTGATCCAGCGTGATATAGTCTTCCAGTTTGTATACTTTTCTAGTGATGATCATGAGGGTTTGTACCATTCCGAATCCGGAAAAGATAGCCCCTGCTACAAAGTATGGAGGGAAGATGGTCGTGTGCCATCCAGGAATTACAGAGGTGGCAAAGTCCATACTTACAATGGTATGTACTGAAAGTACAAGTGGTGTCGCCAGACCTGCCAGAACCCATGAAACGATCTCATATCTGGACCAGTTTCTGGAGGAACCGTCCCATCCAAAGCTCATGAAGCCATAGATAGAAGAAGCAAATTTTCTTCCTTTCTTCAGTAGTCTGTCTCTAAGCGTAGCAAAGTCAGGTACCATCCCTAAATACCAGAATACCAATGATACCGTCAGGTAGGTAGAGATGGCAAATACATCCCATAGAAGAGGTGAATTAAAATTCACCCAAAGAGATCCTCTGGTGTTAGGTAGTGGGAAGAACCAAAGCGCTAACCACGGACGTCCCATGTGAATTACAGGGAAAAGCCCTGCACATAATACCGCAAAGATGGTCATGGCCTCTGAGGCACGGTTAATAGAGTTACGCCACTGCTGACGGAACAGCAGAAGTACTGCTGAGATCAGCGTACCAGCGTGACCTATACCTACCCAGAATACGAAGTTGGTGATGTCAAATCCCCAACCTACCGTAGGGTTAAGCCCCCATGTTCCAATCCCTTCCCAGATAGTCCATCCGATAAGAGCAAACCCCATCACCATGACAAGGCCGGAGAAACCTGTAGCCGCTAGCCATGCAAGATTAGGCTTGGATTCAATGGGCCTACTGATGTCTTCCGTAATTTTGGTGTAGTGCTCCGTGTTGGTTACCCATTTCTGGCGAATGGGAGATTCAACGTGACTCATATGCTATTTTCTTAAAGCGTATATGATAATGTGTTTTCTATAATTTCAGTTTAGATAAAGGATTGCTCCTCTTCCTTAACTGTTTGTTTTTCTTTGTACTCTTCTATTGTTCTGTTTCTCACCTTAGTCATGTACCTGACTGAAGGCAGCGTCTTTACTTCTTCAATCACTGAGTAAGCACGCTCATCATAGAACAACTTAGCCACCGCACTATTCTTGTCATTTAAGTCCCCAAATACAATGGCATCTGCGCCACACGCACTCTGACAAGCGGTAAGGTTTTTAGAATCTTCTGGCTTAGCGAAAGTGCTGTTAGATTGTATCTTGGCTTTCAGTTTCGCATCCTGCAGACGCTGAACACAGAAAGAACATTTTTCCATTACTCCACGGAAACGTACTGTAACGTCAGGGTTCAATACCAATCTTCCTAATTCGTTCTGAGATGGATTCACATCTCTGAACATTTCGTCATTGTAGTAACTGAACCAGTTAAAGCGACGAACTTTGTATGGACAGTTGTTAGCACAGTATCTGGTTCCTACACAACGGTTGTAGGTCATCTGGTTCAGACCTTCATTACTGTGGATAGTGGCCAGTACCGGACATACTGTTTCACAGGGTGCGTTATCACAATGCTGACACATCATAGGCTGGAATACCACATCTGGATTCTCAGTATCCCCACTATAATAGCGGTCTATACGCAGCCAGTGCATATTTCTGCGATCACGTACTTCCTTCTTCCCTACTACAGGCACGTTATTCTCTGCGTGGCAGGAGATGATACATGCCCCACATCCTGTACATTTATTCAGGTCAATCGCCATGGCCCAGCGGATCACGCGATTGGTTTCTGGATCTTTAAAGTGAGACTCCCATAGCGTAACCAGGTGCTTACGCTTCTCATCCCACTTCTCAACATTCTCTCTGTATGGGTTATCATCCCCTCCTTCACCGTTGAAAAATGGCAATGCAGTTTCTCTAATGATATGATCTGTACGATCGTAAGAATCACCAAATGAAGATACTTTCTCAGGATCGTAGAGCGTGTCAAAGGTCTGAGTAAGCGCCATTGGGTAGGTCTTAGCTGTTTTTGTAATGCTAATTCCACCACGCTGGAAGCTTACATTTCCATTATTCTCTGACAACAGTTGATAAGCATTGTATCCTCCTGTAGTTGCCGCAACCTTCCCGACATTCTTTGAACGTCCGTATCCTACGGCTACTCCTACTGTATTTTTAGCTAATCCAGGCTGAACATACACAGGAAGCTCCACAGCTTCAGACAATCCGTCAATTGAAACGCTAACTACGTCTTCATTTTTCAGCCCGTTTTCTTTGGCATATGCGTTAGAAACTACCAGGTAGTTATCCCAAGCCACACGGGTAACTGGATCAGGTAGTTCCTGTAGCCAAGGGTTATTAGCATACTTCCCATTACGAATGGCTACTTTCTCATACATAACCATCTCCAAGCTATCACCAGAACCAGCATCTATGTTTCTGGCAGCAGCTAAAGTAGCCGCATCATCCATAGAGCTATTACCACCGGATGATTTCGCTGTTTCGTAAACACCTTTTCTGAGCGTGTCATCCCAGAAAGCCTGAGCATCTACAAAATTATCACTCTCCTGAGCAGCATATACTGTAGCCCAACGAGCTTTCAGATAATCGTGGAAGTCAGTTGTATTTCCTGTCCAGGTAAGGAAAGAATCCTCCACTTGGCGTGTGTTAAAGATGGGATTGATAGCTGGCTGAACTACACTATAAAGGTTAGCTGCCTGCTGCTTGTCACCCCAAGACTCCAGGTAATGACTATCAGGACACACATATTCACATAGTTCTGCAGTCTCATCTAATTTTTGAGAGAAAGATACTGAAAGTGCTAACTCAGGAACTGCCTTCTTGAAAGCCTCAGCAAATACTGAGTTATAAGCCGGGTTAGCCTCATATAAGAATAACCCTCCGACTTCTCCTTTAGCTAATTCATCAGCTAAAGTTGCCACAGCTCCATCATCTCCTTTCCTCATGTGGGAAGGATTATCGAGGTCTAGCGTAGACCCGTAATTATCCAGCATAAAGTTGATGGCGTTTACCACCTGCTGAATACTACTATCATTTACCCCACAAAGTACCAGAGACTTTCCTCTGGCTTCCACCAGCTCATTAGCTATTTTATCAAGACCGTTTGCCGCTACATTAAATGCTTCTACACCTGGTAGAGTAGGTTTACCGACCAGTTTAGCAACTTTATTATGTAGGTTTAATAAAGAAAGTCCAACCTGAGAGGGCTGAACAGGAAACCTCATATCTGCATTCGCCCCCGTTAGGGACATCAAAGACTCTACCTGAAAGTGTCTGGACATCTTTCCGGCTTTGGGGTCTCTATTCGCTACATATTTCCAGGTAAATTCACTAGGACAAATCCATGTTCCGAGGAAATCACATGCAAAGCTCGCAATCACCTCTGCATCCTGAAGGTTGTATGAAGGTAATGTTCTGGTTCCAAAGCTGGCCTCGTGTGCATCCAGAATAGATGAAACTGAAACTGGATCATACGTAACATGGCTAGCCTGCCCTTCAGGGAACTGAGCCAAAAACTCATCTATCACGGCCTGAGTAGAAGGGCTTAATACAGTAGAAGAAAGCACTCTTACTTTCTGACCACTCTGCTTAAGCTCTTCTATTTTAGCAGCTATTTCATTATCTATTACATCCCACTCTGAAGGATTACCTCCTTTATAGGGAGCACGAAGTCTATCTTCATCATATAATCCTAAAATAGAGGCTTGCCCAATGGTATCTAGACCCCCGTGGCTTATATAGGAATCAGGATTCCCTTCCAGCTTGATAGGTCTACCCACACGTGTTTTCACCAAAACCGGATTTCCTTCTGGAGTAGTACTTGCATAGAAGTTAGCTACACCCGGAATCTGATCATCAGGCTTCTGAACGTAAGGGATTGCTTTTTTGGTGGGAGCTTCAAAGCAGGCTGAAAGTGTCGCAGCAGTCATACCGAATCCCATGACTTTCAGGAAGTCTCTTCTGTTGGCATTGAAGCCCAGGGATTCCTCTGAGGCATTGCTGAGCGCGTCTTCCATAGGAATATCAGTAGAGAACTCTTTGTCTCTCTGAGCAATGAACTCAGGGCTTTGTTCCAGTTCTTCTATTCCTCTCCAATATTTAGGTCTGCTCATTATATATGATAGATTATTTTTTTATCAGAAATAAGGTCTAGTATTAATAGTGGCAGCGTGCACAGTTCAACCCACCCATATCTGCTACCGTCATATCTGTTTCTTTTCCGAGTACTTTCACCTTCTCTTGTCTGTGGCATTCTATACACCATCCCATACCCAGGTTAGAGTACTGGTATACAACTTCCATTTCCTGCACCTCTCCATGACAAGTCTGACACTCAAGTCCTCCTACCACTACGTGCTGTGCGTGGTTGAAATAAGCGTGGTCAGGAAGGTTGTGGATTCTCACCCACTCCACATTTTTAGGCTCTTTTGTATAGGCTGCCTCATCTGCATCCCATCCCACTGCCTCATATATCTTGGCAATTTCTTCTCCTCCACTTGGCCCTTCAGCAATGTACTTGTGGCAGTTCATACATACATTCACAGAAGGAATCCATGCACTCTTACTCTTGTAAGTACCAGAGTGGCAATATTTACAATCTATTTCGTACTGTCCTGCGTGAAGCTTGTGGCTAAATGCGATAGGCTGCTCAGGCATGTATCCCTGGTGTAGACCGATTTGTCTGGTCTCTGTGATGGTCTTAGCCAATCCACCTACAATAAGAAGCGTAGTGATAGCTGTAATCACATAAGGGCTTCTCATCATACTTGTGAAGCGCGTCCATACTTCAGACCAGTTAAACTCTTCTGACTGCTCCTTAGACCTAACTGCGGTTACCATGGTAGCCGTAATGAAGACCAGCATCAAAGCGATGAGTGCCAGTATGCCTACCAGTCCGATCAAGGCATAATAGAATTCAGGATTCTGAGTAATATCACCACCTCCACCTTCGGGTACAGCGGCTATTTCTTCCTCCTTAGGCGCTGCCTCAGCATCCACATAAGCCAGAATGTCATCAATGTCAGAATTCTGTAAGGTAGGGAAGGCCTGCATGAGCTGCTTATTATACTGCTCATATAACGCTACAGCTTTGGGGTCTCCGGCATTAATCATACCCTGGGCATTCTTTACCCAAGAGTATAACCATTCTTTATCGTTCGCGTATTTGGCAGAGACGCCAGCCAGTTGAGGACCCACCAGTTTGCCTTTGACTCTGTGGCAAGCACTACATTGGCTTTTATAGAGAGATTCGCCATTTGCGAGATCCTGCGCGTGGCCGAAGGAAAGGAACATTCCGAATACCAACAGCAGGGAAATTTTTCTAAAAATGGAAGAGCCCATATATGATGTATGTTTTCTTTCTATTTATAAACCCAACTACCAAAAGTTTTTGTTGGGACTGACTTGTGATAGTAGCACGGTCTAAAATCGGGCAGCAAATTAATATAGTCCCCCATAGTATTCAAACAGAATCGAATAAACTTTCACTGATGAGTGAACATTTAGAACGATTCTAAACTAAAACGAAAATAAAGTTGTAAATCCCTTAAAATCAGCCTTTAAAGGGGTAAAAAAGAGGTTTTTCATGAGGATGTTTCCCTCTCTACACGTGAAAAAGCAGGTGGGAAAGGTCAAAAACCCTAAACATTCTTCCCAAAATGATACATCTCAATCAAACAATGACTTTTGTCATTTAGTGAGAAAGACCATTTTTGCCTATCCATTCAGAATTATATTCCTATTTGGTCAAAGTACAGGGGTACATTCTCTCAACAGTTGCGACTAATTCTCTTTATCTTTGTCGCACCTATTCTCGTAAACTAGTATATGGAAAAAGTATTTGATGTAGCTATAGTAGGGGCTGGTCCTATAGGGCTGGCCTGCGGCATAGAGGCTCAAAAAAAGGGATTCTCACATATCATTTTTGACAAAGGCTGCCTGGTCAATTCTATTTACCATTATCCGGTAAATATGACCTTCTTTTCCACCTCTGAGAAAATTGAGATTGGAGGAGTTCCTTTTATTTCTCATACCCCCAGACCTACCCGTAGAGAAGCCCTGGAATACTACCGTAGAGTTTACAAGAAATGGGACCTAAATGTGCGTACCTATGAGCGGGTAACAGAGGTTAAGCCACCTGCTAATTCTCTTCCATTCGTGCTGGGAACCTCCAAAGGAAGGTATCAGGCTAGATCTGTAATTATAGCTACTGGATTTTATGACAAACCCCACCTCTTGAATGTAGCTGGTGAGGATCTCCCTAAGGTGAAACATTACTATGATGACCCCCATCCCTATGTAGACCAAAAGGTAGTGGTGATTGGGGCTGCTAATTCTGCTATAGATGCTGCCCTGGAAACCTGGCGGAAAGGGGCGGAAGTAAGTCTGGTAGTGAGAAAGGAGGCTATCAGCCATAGAGTGAAGTACTGGATCAAGCCAGACATAGAGAACAGAATTAAGGAAGGGTCTATCAAGGCTTATTATAGCACCACCGTGCAAGAGATTAGAGAAGGCGAAGTAGACCTACTTACTCCTGAAGGCGTCATTACCATTGAGAATGATTTTGTGCTGGCTATGACAGGCTTTGAGCCTGACTTCAGTTGGTTGGAGAATATTGGGATTCAGTGTACGGATGATGCTATGCGCTACCCGAAGGTGGATGAAGAAACCTATGAGTCCCACATTCCCGGCTTATACCTGGCAGGTACAGTTTGTGGCGGTATGCATACCAACAAATGGTTTATCGAAAATGCCATAGAACACGCCAGTAAGGTAATGGAAGATATCGCGGGGAAGCTGGGAGCAAAAGTGGTTTCCTGATGGATTAGGTTGGGATGAGCCTGGAAGTTTTCGCTTCTATAAGCTATTGCTAAAAACCAAAGCCACAGATTCACAAATAAAACCGGATATCTATCCGCCTAAATCTGTGAATCTGTGGCTTACACTACTCACTGAACAAAATCCCCCTCAACTACCACTAGCCTACCACCGCCGAGGCTTGCTCATCTCCTACTCTACTTACTTCCGGCACTCCAATTACCTCCGTCAATTCAGAGCCTCCTTTCTCATCCCTTAGTCGCTGAGATTTATACATCTCTGGACGTGAGTCAAGATACGCCAGGAAGGGTTGGGCACTTCTAAAGGAAGCATTGTCCGTATAGATTAATGTCCCTTTCTTGAATTTGGGCTCGAGTATCTTTAGCAGGGGTAAATACAGATCATTCCATCCATCCAGTAGGAGAAAGTCTATATCCCCAGGAATATCCTTTAGGGTTTCCAGGGCATCTCCTTCTCTTAAATCCACGACATCCGCTACGCCTGCCTCTTGAAAGTTCCTATTGGCTACTTCACACTTTGAAGCTAAGAGCTCCGTAGTGATTACCTTACCACCTGTCTTTTCTGCAGCTGCTGCCAGGTAAAGGGTAGAAATCCCAAATGAAGTCCCAAACTCTACTATGTGCTTGGCCTGACGATCTACCAAGAGATCAAATACAAATTCGCCTTGTCCTTTAGAAATGGCTAGGTAGGCCTTATCCATATCCAAAGGTTGTAATTTTCTAAAGATCCCCTTGGTAAGTCCTTTCGCAATGGTTAGCCCTTCAGAGGAGGCTTCCTTATGCATCCGACCCAGGGTCTTCAGTATCTTTTCATTCTCAATTCTGTGCATACTATACTGTTTGGAATTATTAGTGTACTCCTATAGACGGACTAAAGTGAATTATATTTTAGAATGATTCTAAATAAGGAGAATAAGATATCCTACTAACGCAGAAAAGGCTGCCTGGAAACAGGCAGCCTTTATACATAAGGTGGATAAGACTTAGTTGAAAGTATAGCGAATACCAAACTGCATCTGCCATCTTGAAGAGCGGATACGTCCAGTGTCTACTAAGTTTCTTTCTTCAGTAAAGAAGTCTCTTAAATCCAGGTTACGTAACTCTTCAGCAGAAAGCGCATCCAGGTTACGAGCCAGAGAGTAAGTAGGTGTATTAGTTCCATCCAGAAATCCTTCAAATCTCACTACGTTGAAGTTACCGAAGTTAGGAGCAAAGAACACTTTCCCCCATTCGTTATTCAACAGGTTCGCAAAGTTGAAGATATCCAGTGTGAACTCTAGTGTGTTACGCTTTCCGTTACCCATGTTTACATATACCTCCTGAGCCAGTTTCAAGTCGAAGATGCTGTTAAAAGGTGCTCTGCTAGAGTTAATGTCAGCATAGTCTCCACGCTGATCACTTAGGTGATCATCTCCAGAAATAAAAGCATCTAATTTCTCCCACTGAGTAGGATCAACCAAAACGATATCATTTGCATTTTCAGGTACATAGAACTGGTTACCGTCGTTGAAGGCACCGTCATTCACCATACCCCCGAATCCGTTCTCATCTATAGAGTATGTGTAAGGAGTTCCGGAGTTTCCGTTGTAAGCCAGAGTAAGTGAAGTAGCACCACCAAACTTACCACCGTAAGCCAGTCTGTAAGTAACAGAACCGAATAGTCTGTGTCCAGGAGAGAAGGTAGATCTTTCCGGATCTCTTTCTTCGTTACGTCCTTCTACGTTTTTGTATCCTCTCCATACAGAGTTGTTCTGAGAAGAAGTGCCATCATTCAGGGTGAAAGAATCACCGTATGAGTAAGAAAGAGTTCCCAGGAATCCGTTGTCGAAGTTCTTATTCAGTGAGAATGCGAAGTTATAAGCATATCCTTTGTTAGTATTAGTACCTAAGAAGATACCTGTATACGTAGGATCAACTTCGTTAAACACGTTGAAGATAGGTCTGTTGTCTCCAGTTCCAGTGAGGTTTCCAGTAGACTGTCCCAAGTTCAGAGATTTGTAGAAGATGTTATTTAGAGACTTAGTGAAAAGTACTTCCGCAGTACCAACTAATCCCCAAGGTAATTTCTGGTCTACAGCCAGGTCAATTTTCAATACCTGTGGTAGGCTGAAGTCTTCAGCAAATAGGTCAATCTGACCACCAGGAACTGGGTTGTTAGGATCAATAGCTCCAGGAACCTGTCTTTGTACGTCAGGATTGAATACTACTTCGTTGAATCTTCTTGTACCAGCAATGTTGAATCCGTAGTTGTTGTAAGCTCCACCGAACCATACACCAGGCATACGGCTGTTGAAGATACCGATACCCCCACGAATCTGTGTCATAGATCTTCCTTGCACGTCCCAGTTAAATCCGAAACGAGGAGCGAACATAAGCTGAGTTTTGATGTTCTGTCCGGTTCTGGCACCTTCCAGGATACCTTCTCCGTATTCGGCTTCGATCAGGCTTACTGTTTCTGTGTTGAACTGCTCATTCTCAGGAACGTCAGTAGTTACCCCAGGAATGTCTAAACGTAGACCTAAAGTCAGTTTCAGGTTATCATTCGCCTGGTACTCATCCTGTACATAGAATCCCAGGTTAAATCCGCTGTACTCAGCAAGCGCGGCAGACTCATCACCTGCTACGTTATCCACCTGAGAGTAAGAACGGTCATAACGCTGTGCAGGGATATCATTTAGAAATTGTGCAAGGCTATCATAACGGTAAGCTCCGAAGTTCTCACGAATAAACAGGTTACCGATAGTAAAGAACTCATTCTGGGTACCAATGGTCAGTGCATGCTTTCCAAGGAAAATGCTCAGGTCGTTAGTGATCGTAAATACGTCCTGATCCAGTCTGTTAGCAGTAGAGAAACGCTCTCCACCAAACTCAATTCCACCAGCAGCATCATCAATAAATACCCAAGGGAAATCCTGTCCGTCCACATCACGGTCATCACGTACAAACTTCATACTTGCACGGAACTGGTTAGAAATCTTCTCACTGAATACAGAGTTGATTTCCAAGGTAGTGTTATTGGTAGTAGAAGGGAAGAACTCAGATCCATTCTGGAAACGTATTCCACTTGGAGAAGAGTTTCTTGCTTCCAGATTCTCGACGTCATTGTATAGATGACGGATAGATACTTTGTGATCCTGGTTTACATTCCAGTCAATCTTGGCCAGGAACTGAGTTTGATCCAGGGTAGTAGTGTTATCAGTGAAAGTACCTGGATCATATCCAAATCCATTCAACTTGGCACGTAGTTCATCTAGGTCAGCTAACGTAACTGTACCATTGTAAGCAGAAAAATCAAATGGCTCAGGAATTTCGTCTGTTCTTACTTCTCCACTAACGAAGAAAAATAACTTATCCTTGATGATTGGTCCACCTACTCTAAGACCGTAGGTTTCTGAAGTAAAGTCAGGTAGACTCTCACGAGCATCTTCATCTTCTAAGCTAGGTGTCTGCCCAGCCAGATCTTGATTTCTTATCAAATAGTAAGCAGAAGCTTCTACATTATTAGTACCAGAACGCGTAATTACGTTCACAGCACCACCGGCAAAACCACTCAGTCTCACGTCGAAAGGAGCCACAGAAACCTGAAGCTGCTCGATGGCGTCAAGAGAGATAGGTCCTGCACCTGTCTGACCACCGTCAGTACCGGAAGCTGCTAATCCAAACTGGTCATTGTTAATAGAACCATCAATGTAGATAGAGTTGTAACGGTTGTTCTGTCCAGCGATGCTGAAAGAGAAACCATCAGTAGCTTCATTCACCTGTACCAGTGGGTTTACTCTCGCAAAGTCAGCAATAGAACGAGTCAGAGTAGGAAGTGCTTTGATCTGCTCTTCACTTACTACTGTTCCCTGTCCAGTCTTGTTACCGTCAAATACATCAGAAGTAGAGGAAGTAATTTCTACCTCCTGTAGAGTAGTTACACTTGAAGATAGTTGAAAAACCAATCTACGAGTCTGACCTAGTGATAGAGAAACATTCTCATATTTTCCTTCTTCGAAACCAATGAATTTAGCCACTACCAGGTAAGGCCCTCCTACACGCATGTTTGTCAGTCTGAATTCTCCTCCTTCAGAAGCAATGGCTCCATAGCGGGATCCAGAAGGAACGTGTGTAGCTATGATAGTAGCCCCCTGAAGAGGGTTATTGTCTGCACCGATAACTCTACCGGTCAGGTTGGCCGTAGTTACCCCCTGGGCAAAAACGGAAACAGAAGCGATAGCCATAAATGCTAATGCTCCTGCTAACAGTGATAGTAATTTGTTACTCATAAAAATAAAGTAGGTTAGATAAAAGCTTTTAAAAGTTGGCGTCATCTAGACATCAACCACGGGGCTATGTTAGAGATGGGGGATTAACTCTTCTTTATGAGTAAGTATCTTTTTTCAGAAGTTTCTGTGTACTACTCATGACCAGCGTGTTAAGCTTTAATTATGATCATTCAGGAAGTTGTTTTTTCAATCTCCTTTTACTAAAGAAATGATCAGATCTTCCTATTTTTCGACAACCCGTAGCAGATATAGGCTTTCATTCATATGCATAACACCATACACTCCAGTCGAAAAGCGATCCTTTCATAATCACTTTTGGAAGAGTAGCTGAGTAGAAGGGAAACTTTTTTTAGCATCAAATGCTAATTTTATTTGCATTAACAAAAAATGTTAGTACATTTATCCTATCAAAGTTAGAAACAAGTCATCATGCTAGTTGCCTATACCTTTAATACCGCCTACCAGCCTCAAAACACAACCCCACAAGCTTATCCAAGCCTAAGGTTACTTGAGGGTGGAAAGTTTAACCCAGATCAGTATTCGCCTGTCCTGGTGCAGGAATACGACCAAGTAAGGCTCAAATTTTTTAAATGGGGATTGGTGCCTTCATGGGCAGGCCAAAAGCGAAATGCTGAGGTAAGATATACAGCTCCCACAGATCAGCTTTTCCAGCACAGTGCTTTTCAAATTCCAATAGGAAGAAACAGATGTCTGATTCCAGCTGATGGATTCTATATGGAAGAATGTACGCCTTTCGCAAAAAGGTCTCATAAAGTAAAGACAGACAAAGAAGAAACCTTCTGTTTTGCGGGTATCTATGATACTTACAGAAATACTGATGGGACTATTTGCCACACATTTGCCATCATTACTACACCTGCAACCAACTCATTGCAGCGCCTGGGGCAGATGACACCCCTAATTTTGAAGAAACATGAAGAAAAAATTTGGTTGAACCCTCAGGTTAACATGAAGAAACTCATGTCGATTCTTTCGCCTTCTACCCCTACTGCACTGCAGGCACATCCGGTAGAAGAGCTGATCGCGGCATAAGCATAAAATATGATCAGGATTACCAGCGGGTAGCAAGTTTAATGAAGGGTATGATTTGAGGCGAATGACGACTTGCTCCCCTTTTTCTTTGATCAATCTCTTAGTGTATATTTCTTAGTCTCTCCCCTAACTCGTTAACAGGAAGTATTTTACTTCCTGTTTTTTTATTCCTTTATCTCAAGAGGGTCAGTTCCCCCTCATAGGAACGGTCTCCCACCACAATGGAGTAGAAGTATACACCTTCAGGTGCCTCAGACCCATCAGATTTACCATCCCAACTATCCAGAAAGCTAGTAGCTTCAAAATGAAGGTTTCCCCATCTGTCGAAAATCTTTATCAAAGTCTCCTCTCCTCCCTCATACTTAACTACATAGGTGTCATGTAGACCATCTTCGTTTGGGCTGAATACATTAGGGATGAATAAAACAGGCTCTCTTACCTCATAAGGCAATTTGGTGATTCTACTGACACAGCCCAGATCATCTGTCGCAATCAAGGTGATTTCATAAACTCCGGCATCTGTGTACGTATAGGAAGGATTCTGATCGGTGGAAAAACTTCCGTCTCCGAAATCCCAAAACCACTGTACTGCATTGGGAGACGCATCAGTCAGGCTCACTTCTGCTACGGGTAAGTACAATAGCTCATTCTCTACCGGAGAAGAAGTAAAAGCTGCAGAAACAGTATCCCTCACTTCCACCTGCACATCAATATTGATGGCCTCACAGCCTCTTTCGCCTATGGCTGTGAGGTTTACCGTAAATAAACCAGCTCTATCATAAGTATGGACAGTAAGAATGTCGTTCACCACAGGGGTTCCATCTCCAAAATCCCAGATATACAGGACACCGGGTTCATCAGCCGCTTGAACCTGAAAGTCTAAGCCTAAGCAGCCCTCAGGTTCACCAAAAATATAAGCTGCATCAGGCGTAGGAAATACCCTGATCCGTAAACTATCATTGATTACACAGACCCCATCAGTGGCCGTCAGCAAAAAGGTGGTGGTAGTATCTGGCATGGCACTAACTGTAGATCCAGTAGTTCCATTCAGGTTATTCCCTGCCCAATCATAGGAGTATCCACTTGTACCACCTGTAGCTACTAGCTGAATCATGTCTCCTTCACAGATTTCGGAGGTATCAGTCTGCACGATGATATTAGCAGATGCTACAGTTCTAACTGTAACCGAATCCCTGTAAGGACAGTCCCCAGAGTTACTAACTGTCAGACCGTATGTCTGTACATCTTCAGACGGACTTACCCTGAGGATAGGGTCTACCCTGCTTCCCGTAGTGCCGGGCACATTATCCCACCTATAGGTTACAGGTATAACTTCAGGAGTAGTAGTAAAAAAGGCCTCCGAAAGCAAGCTGATGGTATCTCCTCTACAGATGGTGGTATCTCTTGGGATGATCTCTACCAAAGGACTCGGTCTCACTTCTATGATTACCCGTGCAGTATCCGAGATACATCCATCCACCGACTCTGTTATCACACTGTACTCTGTGGTAGTATCAGGACTAGCGGTAGGATTTAGGGAGCCCGTAGAAAAATCCAGCCCTGCAGTTTCAAACCATGTATTGGAGAAATTATCAGGGATACTGGTACTTACTACTATGTTTGTTTCTTCTCCTAAACAGATAGACTGATCCAGTCCAAGAGAAAGCTCAGGAAGTGGATTTACACTTATCCTTATGGAATCTGCCAGACTCGTACACACACTGTCCTTAGCTACCACAAAATAGAGAGTGGTAAAGTCTGGACTGGCCTGAGTCTGAAAGGAATCTGGGTATGCGATGAAACCTGTATTGGCCGGGGTCCACTCATATTCAAACGCTCCTCCGCCAGATAAAAGCGAAGCGCTCAAAAGCACGGTGTCTCCTACACAAATCTCCTGGTCAAGACCGGCACTTACTTCAGGTAAAGGAGAGACATTTACTGTTACTGTATTTTCGTCATCAGGCGTGGAAGTACTCACACATCCGTTCAGTGAACTTACCTGTAAAAGGTAGGTAGTACTTTCTGCAGGCCGAGCGAAAGGATTAGCTACATTATCAAATTCCAGGTTCCCATCCACAAACCAGTTGAACTGAAAAGGTAGAGGCGCTTCATTTCCATCGGCTGGAGTCCCAGATAATTGCACCCCTGGTCCCAGTTCACAAATCAACTGATCCATCCCTGCATTGACTGCGGGTACTGGAAGAATCGATAGAACTACTGAGTCTGTAC
>JBCBKZ010000230.1:0-7713 GCA_038520955.1 Bacteroidota bacterium
CAAAAGTATGTTTGGCCGTCCCTATTTTCCACTCATAGGTATCATCGTAAGAGCGGGTCATTTCTCTTAGTTTTTCAGGATCATATAGCCTGAAAACGGACACCCATCCGTCCCATAAGGTGCAAATAGGGATCAGCGGAATCAGGTAAGTGAAGATAATTTTGGTCCATTTAAAGGGCCTAATAAAAAGAGTAGCCGGAAAGATAAATAGACAAATGGCCAGGGTATTGAGAATGATTTGAAGCCATGACTTTTCCAATGGTTCAAAGATTCCGACGGGCATCTTCTTATCTGTAATTTTCTTTAGAAACTGATCTGCCTCCTCTGGCTTGAAATGATGGAAACCATTAAAGATGGTAATAAAGGCTTTAGGATTATGCGTAACATCCAGTGCGTTAAGAGGTTCCGCCTCAAAGCTGATGGACCCTTCCGTAATTTCTGAGATATGTTGGAAGGCTGATAGGTTAGGGTATAAGTCAGTCAGCTTCGCCTTAAAAGGAACACCTAACTCTTTCTCCCAATAAGATTTAAGAAGGAGCATGGTTCCCCCTCCACCAGAACACAGATCCAGTAAATAAGACTTTTTAGTTTGAAGCACATCTTTACCCAGGATGGGAATGGCCAGTTTATACACCTGGAACATTTTCATTAAGAACCTCAGGTAATCTGTTTGGCCTTCCCTTAGGAAATTGGGATACCAGGATAGATCTTCGAATTCAAAAAGATGTAAGCGTATTTTCATAAGAGCAAGCTATTCCTCTACTGAAAGCTAGAAAGGTAGGGTAAGAGAAAAATAGTAGGACTGATAAGGATAATCATTCAGACCATTTCTATACCCTATCCCCGGTGAAAGCTTACCGGGATTATACTGTAAACTAGACTCCCAGATAATGGGTTGATCACCATCATTAATATACCCGATAAATCCGGAGAGGGTGTTACTGAACATCCATTTATTGGACACCCAGTCAAGTCCTGCCCCAAAGGAGAAAGCATCATTTTGGCGCTGGTTGATGGTGTAGATTTGCCAAACATAGAATCCTGCCATGACATGCCATCTGAGGTGTTGATTGCCGCTTTTCCCAAGCTTGATATTATTTCCAGCAGATACATCAAAGTAGTAGCCGGGGGCATCAGTATAACGGGCATCATCCAGTTGACCGCCCAAGGCTGTTTTTATGCTAATGTTCAGGGTGACATCAGGAAAAGAATGATGATCTCTTAATAACTGTATGATGGTACTGATGTGTAGATCTCCTGTAGCAGCTCCTTTCCCATCAGGTGTTCGTGCATTTCGGAAATTCCTTAGCTCGGGATCCATATTATAGCGTTCATAAACTACCCAGAAAAACTCAAGGGACACTCTTTCTTTAACAACAGGAACATACAGCCTGGAGAATAGATCATAGGTTTTGTCTCCTGTAGCTCTGTGATATTCTGGTCTTATTTCTAATGCCCACTGATCACTGACCAAGCCTTTTTGCATTCGGGGAACAGGTAAAGCGTTAGGGCCCATGGCGCCAGGTGCCGCATTAATGTAAAATTGCCAGGGGGTAGTTCCGTCCCAGTTAACACGCTGGGCCCATTGATCAAATTCTGTGAGTTGGGCATAGGAGATGGATATCCCCATGAGCAGGAGCATACATAGTGGTCTCATGACAAGAAGCGATTAAGGCTGATATGTTACTAGCCTATTAGTAAATAGTGTGTTGGGTAGCAGACAAAAGGCTACCCCGCTAGTTCCCCTTAGTTGACGAAAATCGGGAGGCAATATAATTCTGTTATTCCCTATTTCCCTAGACGCTTATACTTTTTCAATATGCTTAGTACTTTCTCTCTTGGGAGAACTTTCACTTTTTCTCCCTCATAAGTGGCTGCAAACAAGGAGTTTATAATGGCCTCCTCTGTAGCTTCTATGACAGCTAAAAATAGGGGGCTCATGGCTTCATTTCTTAGCCTGGAAAGCTGAGTAATGGGTTCTTGGACCTGATAACTGACTCTGGAAGAGGGATGAGTAGAGAATGCGATCACATAATCTCCACTTCCATTAGAGGCTATTCCACCTGTTTTTCCCAGCCCCAGCATAGCTCTCTTTGCTAAGCGCTTCAAATTTCTGGACCCCAAAGGCGCGTCTGTAGCTACCACTATCATACAAGAACCATCTCCATTTTCTTCTATACTTTGTCTAAAGGCATACTGAGAAAGTTCCTCTCCTACAGGAACTCCATCTATCTGGAGTACCCCTCCAAAGTTACTCTGGACCAAGACTCCCACTGTGTATCCACCTAACTTCTCAGGTAGCTTTCTGGAAGAGGTGCCTATCCCTCCTTTAAAGCCAAAACAGATAGTTCCCGTACCCGCGCCTACACTTCCCTCTACTACCTCTCCTGAGGCAGCAGCCTGAATTGCATTGAATACATCCTCTTTGCTCACATGTCTTCCTCTTATGTCATTCAGTCTGCCGTCATTGGTTTCCCCCACCACAGGATTTACAGACCTGACCTGGCTGTTTTCTTCATGAGTAAAGGTGAAATCAATCAGAGCATCAGCAGCAGTGGGGACGCTTAGGGTATTAGTCAGAATGATGGGGGTTTCCAGGTTCCCAAGTTCTGCTACTTGAGAATAGCCTGCCAGCTTCCCGAACCCATTCCCCAGATAAATAGCTGCCGTCACTTTCTCCTGAAAAATATTCCCCTGATGAGGAAGGATGGCCGTTACGCCCGTTCTGATACTGTCTCCCTTAATGATGGTGGTGTGTCCCACATGTACCCCAGCTACATCAGTGATAGCATTTAATTCTCCTCTATCCAATACTCCTATGTCTATTCCGAGCTCATAAGGTCTCTGGGCAAAAAGGAGAAGCGGGAAAGTACATACCCATAGCAGAAAAATTCTTTTTTGTGAGAGAATGAAAATGCTTTTGAATGGGATTATTGGCTTATTTAGTGTGGAAAGAGGCATGAGTTTTTGTTTAGGCGAATAAAGTGAAATTTTTGGTCTTCAAGCCATAATCTGTAATCAACATGGTGAACACAGAATATAAATCCCAACTCATAACCGAGCAAGAAGCTGCCAGCCTGGCGGAAAAACATTATGGATTAAAAGGGAAGTTAAAATCTCTGGATGGTGAAGTTGATTTCAATTTCCTGCTTGCTGCTGAAGATGGTCAATCCTACGCCATGAAGATCAGCAGAATAGGAACGGAGGAGGAAGAGATAGCCTTCCAGGAAAAGATCATGACCCACCTGTCTCAGCAGGAAATGGGAGTTCAGGTACCTAAGCCCGTCCCTTCTTTAACAGGTAACAGATATGAGAAGATTCAGGACCAAGCTGGAAATCATAGATGGCTCAGGATACAAAGCTGGATAGATGGGAGAATGATGGATGAGGTAAATCCTCAGAATAGCAGTGTATTGAATAGTTGGGGAAGAGCGTGTGGATATTTGAGTAAGGGGCTGCAAGACTTTGATCATCCTGCTACCCATAGGCAGTATAAATGGGACCCTTCAGAAGTCCTTTCTGTTCGGGATAGCTTCTCATTTATCGAAGAGAAAGAAGATAGGGTGCTGGTAGAGCATTTTTGTTCTCTGATAAAGGAAGAAGCAACCCCTATACTCCAGACGCTGAGAAAGAGTGTCAATTACAATGATGCTCATATGCATAATGTGCTGGTGCAGAAGACTGAAACTGGTCCTGAGGTCGTAGGTGTCATAGATTTTGGAGATGCCCTTTACACTCACACCATCAATGAGCTGGCTATCGCATGTGCTTATGCTTGTATGGGGAAGGAAGAGCCTTTGGTGGCTGCCTTAGAAATGGCTCGAGGGTATCATGAGATTTTTCCACTCAAACCTTCGGAATTAGCGGTACTGTATTACCAGATTGCGGCTCGACTATTATTGACCGTAGTCCATGCTGCCGAGAACGCCCATAAAGAGCCAGACAACGAATACCTTCAGGTAAGTGCTCTGCCAGCATGGAACCTTCTCCGTAAATGGCGGCAAGTACATCCTCATTTTGCCTACCTACGTTTTTGTGATGCCTGTGGGATATTTTCCTATGAGAAGCGGACGCGCTTTGATGAGTGGCTAAAGGAGAACAAGCAATACCTCGAGCCTGTAGTTGAACTTGAAGGAAAAAGAGTTAGTTATTTGGACCTGAGTGTGGGAAGTAAGGAGCTGGGTAACCATAATGACTTCCAGGAAATTACTGCCTTTAATAAGCGGATCCAGCGGATGATGGAAGATATGCAGGTGGATGTTGGGCTAGGGGGATATGGGGAAATACGTCCTTTCTATTCTACTGACGCCTATCAGGTAGAGGGAAATAATGGCATGCAATGGAGGACAGAGCATATCGGCTTTGATATTTGGGTAGAAGCAGGAACAGCTGTCAGGGCTCCCTTGGATGGAAAGGTCTACAGCATAAAGAATAATGAGGGAGAAAGAGATTATGGGCCCACCATCATATTAGCTCATGAGGTAAGTGAAGAACTCATCTTTTATTCTCTCTATGGGCATTTGAGCAAAGAATCCTTGAATGGAATTGAGGAAGGTCAGATCATAATGAAAGGAGATGAGTTTGCCAGAGTAGGAGATTTTCCTGAGAATGGAAACTGGCCGCCTCACTTACATTTTCAGCTCATTCTGGATCTACTGGGCAATGAGGGAGATTTTCCCGGTGTGGCCTACCCGCATGAATCACACATTTGGAAGCAGATTTGTCCAGATCCTGCTCCCTTTGTGCATAAGGAGGACTTCCCTAAAGCTCCTAAGCCCTTATCCGCTGAGCAGATTAAAGAGAAGCGGGAGAAGTATATGGGGAGAAGTTTGAGTCTGACGTATCATAAGCCGCTTCACATAGTCAGGGGCAACATGCAGTATCTGCTTGCCTCAGACGGAAGGAGGTACCTGGACACCGTGAACAATGTAGCTCATGTAGGGCATGAGCATCCATCAGTGGTTTCTGCAGCTAACAAACAAGCAGCTGTTCTGAATACTAATACCCGTTATCTGCACGAAGAGATCGTAAGTTTTGCAGAAGAACTACAAGCTACTTTCCCGGAAGAATTATCCGTGGTCTACTTCATGAACTCCGGCAGTGAAGCTAATGAGTTGGCCTTACGTATGGCCCAAACCTGGTCAGACCAAAGAGATATGCTGGCTTTGGAAGTGGGATACCATGGAAATACCACCGGAACAGTAGATGTCAGTAGCTATAAGTTCGATGGAAAAGGGGGCAAGGGCTCTCCTCCTCACACCCACATCATCCCTATCCCTGATACCTTTCGTGGAGAATATAGGGACCCTGAAACAGCGGGGACACAGTATGCGAGTGAAGCAGAAAAGTTGATTCAGTCTGTACAAGCTGAGGGGAAAAACATAGCTGGATTCATAGCGGAAAGTATTATGAGCTGTGGCGGACAGGTTCCCTTACCTAAGGACTTTCTAACGGAAGTTTATGCTGCTGTGAGAAAGGCAGGAGGATTATGTATAGCAGATGAAGTACAAACTGGCTTCGGTAGGGTAGGGGAACACTTCTGGAGCTTCCAGGTGTATGATGTGGTGCCGGATATCATTACCATGGGAAAACCCATAGGGAATGGCCATCCATTAGGCGCTGTTATCACTAAGCCTGCAGTAGCAGAGGCATTCTCCAATGGGATGGAGTACTTCAACACCTTTGGAGGGAACCCTGTCTCATGTGCCATAGGAAGAGCGGTATTAAGGACTGTGCATGAGGAGGGCCTTCAGCAGCATGCCCTGGAAATAGGGAACTATTTGGCTGATGGGCTAAGAGAACTTCAAACACGGCATCCCATCATAGGGGATGTACGTGGACATGGCCTATTCCTGGGGTTTGAGCTGATCAAGGATGCTGAGACGCTGGAACCGGCAGCAGCAGAAGCCTCTTACCTGTCGAATAGGATGAGTGAAAAGGGTATTCTCATGAGTACAGATGGCCCACTTCACAATGTGCTAAAGATTAAGCCTCCTATGTGTTTCAGCCAACAGAATGCAGATCAGTTTTTGGATTATCTGGATAAGGTGTTTCAGGAAGATGTGATGAAAGGAATGAAATAAGCTGGTCCATACTTCTTTACTCTTTATGGGATAGTTTACTCTTTATGGGATAGACGGACTGAAAGGTTGGGATGCTTTGATAGTCCCTTAAAAAAGAATATTTTCAATTGTCTTATAAAAGGGCCTCTGCCAATTTCTGGAACCCTTAAGATGTCTACATTATTCGACTCTAGATTGCTAAATATTCTTGCTAATGACTTCCCCCAAAACCCTATTAATTATCATCGGGTGTTTATTCATCCAGCTTAGTTTTATCTCAGCCCAGAATACGAATGATACCAGACTGATGCACACACCTGCTGTCAGTCAAAATCAGATCGCATTCATCTATGCCGAAGATTTATGGGTGGCTGATGAAGACGGTGCTAGTCCTAGAAGATTGACCATTGATGAAGGCGTAGAATCTGATCCGGTTTTCTCGCCCGATGGTTCTCTCATTGCCTTTAGTGCTGAGTATGACGGTAACAGGGATGTATTTGTAGTCCCTTCTTCCGGAGGGATTCCTAAACGTTTGACCTATCACCCTTCATGGGATGTTAGCCTGGGATTTACGCCTGATGGAAAGAACATCTTATTCAGTTCTCCCCGAACTACCTTCACCCGTAGGTACTCCAAGCTCTATACAGTAAGTGTCGAAGGAGGGCAGCCTAGGGAATTACCTGTCCCTACAGGTTTTAAAGGGACCTATTCTCCTGATGGAAAATACCTGGCTTACGTTCCAAATCGTGAGGTGTTTAACCAATGGAAAAACTACCGTGGTGGAACCCTCGGACGTATTTGGATCATGGACCTTGAAACCATGGAAGTTACCGAGGTGCCTAAACCAGAAGGAGGAAGTAATGAGGCTGACCCAGAATGGATGGGGAATAAGGTCTATTTTAGAAGTGACAGAGCGGGAGAATTTAATCTATTCTCTTATGACCTAAGTACAAAAACAGTAGAGCAGCATACCGATAACCAGGATTTTGGGATCATGAGTTTGAATGGAAATAGAGATGATCTCGTTTATGATTATGCTGGTTATCTGTATCGCTTTGATGCTGCTTCAAATTCAAGTGCCAAGTTGACTGTAGGAATTGCAACAGATCTTTTGGAGCTGCGGAACAGATATGTTTCTGGAAGCAATTACATTCGCGCTGCAACGGTATCACCTACAGCCGCAAGAGTGGCCTTTGACTTTAGAGGTGAAGTGGTAACGGTCCCTGAGAAGAAAGGGGATGTAGCTAACCTAAGCCAGTCTCCGGGCGTGCATGAAAAATTTCCCGCATGGTCTCCAGATGGTAAATCACTTGCCTACTTTTCAGATGTTTCAGGCGAATATGAACTCCATATCAAAGCCATAGAAGATGGTTCAGTCAAGAAGATCACTTTGCCAGGAGCTGGTTTTTATGCTTACCTCCATTGGTCTCCAAACGCTGAGAAAGTAGCATTTGTCGACAATAGCAGAACATTGTATGTAACAGATATTGCTTCAGCTACGACAAGGAAAATTGCTTCAGACGTTCTCTACGTTCCTGGTGTTTTTAGAGAATTATTTGGCTCATGGTCTAAGGATTCTAAATGGATCAGTTATACCATTATTACGGAGACCAGTTTCGAACAGGCTTACGCCTATAGCATTGACCAGGAA
>JBCBKZ010000231.1:0-7697 GCA_038520955.1 Bacteroidota bacterium
CTACAAACTGGATGTAATTAATCAAACCAGACTAGCAGCTTACTCAGAGCTTAAGGGAGTGAGTACAAGAGAGAATGGCAACCTGAAAGTTAGTTTCGGAAGCTATGGTTCCATACAGTTTTATGACAAATCCTGTTTGTTAAAAACGTATGATGGCCACTTTACGCTGACTCCGGAGGAAGATGACATTACGCAATTGGCTTCTTTTAATCGAGCGCTTTTCAACCTACTGGAGAGTATACCTCTTCTTAATAATCAGCACGCATCCCTGGACCACGTAGCTTTTGTAGATACGTACCTAAGCCGCAAAAACCTGGCGGCATTTGACAAAATTTATGTTAGACACATCCTGATCAAATATGGTATATTTGATCAGGATCAGGTAACCTTCCGCGCAGACTGGCTTCCCGACCATGAGTACTTTGTGGTAGATGAAAAGACCAATAAGCTTACCAAGAAGGAAGCCCGCCAACTCAAGATGGTCCTCACTAAGGATGAACTGAGGGGTTGGTACCTGGACATAGGCGCACAGGTATATGTGAAGAATGTCAACAGAAAAGTATCCTATGCCAGCGGAGAAGTGATCAGCACTAATACCCATGCGTTTAAGCTATTTGTACAGGACCTTTACCAGCAAACAGCTCATTTTATTCAGAAAAACAGGATAGAAATCCTAAGGATGGGTAAGAAAGAAGCTGCTATGCTGGCCTTTGAAATGAAGATGGAAGGTAATGCTCCTGAAGAGCATCCGGCCCTGAATCATGTCTCCCTAAAGAAAATTGAACTCAAGAACCATCCCTACCAGAAGGATAGCTGGATTCCTACCATGTTCAGCCTTCTCAGGTATCACAACATCCCTCTCCATGATCCAGACATAGCAGACATCCTGATCAAGCATCCAAAGTTTGATGTCATGCTGAGCTTTATGACTCCCTTAGAAAAAGAGAAGATGACGGCACTCCTTCAGTAATGATCAGGTAATCAATCTAATTGGGGAAATAGGGTAGCAAAATAGCCTAAATATAGCTACCGTATTTTTCCCTTCTTTTTGTAGCTTAGATGGCTGAAATTGACTTTATATGAAAGTTATCCTTTGGCTATTGGGAATCGGATTATGTCTGTGTGCTTGTTCGGAACTGAATGACGGACCTCCAACCCTGGTTTCTTATGAACTAAGTCTGGATTCCATTGAGAATACCATTACCGCCTTAGATACGCTTGTCTTCCGAGCTAACCTGGAAGATGATGTTTCTCTGGAATCTTATACACTTACGGTAGAGGCGGTTAACCCCACTACCCTCACCAACACAAGTAGCCTTTCTGACTTTAGTGTCAATGAGCCCAAAACCATAGCAGGTAGGAGACTTCTGGCTTTCAGTAGCAACATTATTCCCGCTTCAGCTCGTCCCGGCAACTATGAGTTTAACTTCGAATTTATGGATGAGGCAGGATTTTCGGGAGAAAGTATCAGTCAGGATTTTCGTCTGATCAATAGAGCTCCAGAAATTCAATTGGACTTTGTCCTACCTGATAGCATCAACTTTCAAACCTCAGAGACATTTACCATCACTGGCCAGGTATTGACAGATTACGCACTTATGGATAGCCTGAAGATTAGCCTGTTCAGAGATACAGATTCAAGTAGAATCAACCTGATCCAGGATTGGATGACAGTTCCAGCCAATCCCTTTTCTTTTTCATCATCATATGCTTTTCAGGCAAGCGACTCAGGTGAATACCAGTTATCCATCATATTATCTGATACTGATTCACTTACTGCCACTCTTAGCAGCATTTTAAACATTAATCAGTAATTCCTGTCATCTTGGCCTTCTTGCTTAGATTTCTCCCCAATCCATCTATGAGAATATGCTAGCTACAGCTAATTTACCGGATATATTCTAGTATGAGATCCAGTTTATTTCTTCTTTTATGGATCCCGGTTTCTGTATTTGCCCAGTCTGATGAGATCAATATCTCTGCCTCTTTTGCCCAGTCTATAGAGCTCCGACTTACCGAAGGTGCCAATGTCCAATGGACCTTTACTACCATAAATCATTATAAGGATGGGTTTGTCCCATATAGTCGACATGTAAAATTCGAGGTTGCGTCATCGGTAAACTTCTCTGTTCAGTTTGAAATGAGCGATATGACCAGTGCTGCTGGGGATCTCCTTGACTTGGGAAACTTCTCTATTAGACCAGCCCTGGAACAAGAAGACAAAGCAATCCTTGGAAGCAGAGTGACCTTTGGAGATGGATATACCAATGCTTTTGAGGATAAAACACCTCACCTCATTAGAGGAGATGTATTCCGGGGTGATGGAGGTTCACAAACCCTATTTAATGCTGGTCCTGATGGAAATGCCGGAGCCTTTGAGGACAACCCACTTATGCTAATCATCGGTTTAGGGTGTTACAGCCAAACTAAGAAATGGGGTATGGAGCGACTAATAGACCAGAACATCACCCCTGGCACCTACACGGGTACTATGACTTTGACTGCTCTTCCGGTAGCGCTATAGGAATTTTGAATGAATGAGTGAATGAGTGAATGAGTGAGTTTTGAATAAAGCGGAAATGATTCGCGAATATTCCTTCACCACTCTTAATGGATTATGAACAAACTATATATATTTCTCCTCCTAGCTTTTCCCTGCATTTGTTTTGCCCAGTCTGATGAGATCAATATCTCCGCTTCTTTCGCTCAATCTATTGAGCTCAGAATTACAGCTGGCGCCAGTACACAGTGGACTTTTACCACCATTAATCACTATAAAAAAGGCTTTGCTCCCTATGACAGGCATGTAAAGTTTGAAGTAGCTTCTTCTGTGAATTTCTCTGTGCAGTTTGAACTAACTGATATGACTAATGCCTCGGGAGATCTGCTGGATTTGGGAAATTTCTCCATAAGACCCGCTTTAGAGCAGGAGGATAAAGCCATGCTAGGCAGCAGGGTAACCTTTGGAGATGGATATACTAATGCCTATGAAGATAAAATTCAGTACTTGATCAGAGGAGATGTATTTAGAGGAGATGGAGGAGTACAAACACTGTTCAATTCAGGTCCAGAGGGAAATGCAGGAGGCTTTGAGGATAACCCCCTAATGCTCATCATAGGATTAGGGTATCACGGGCAAACAAAGGCCTGGGGTATGAAAAACATGCTGGATCAGAATATCACACCGGGGACTTATACTGGTACCATGACGCTGACGGCTATACCTGTAGCCCTGTAGGAATGTTGAATAAGTGAATTTTGAATGATTGAATAAGTGAATTTTGAATGATTGAATAAGTGAGTTTTGAATGTTGAATGAAGTGGCTGGATTCAGCAACTTCATTCAACAATTTTTTATTCTCTCATTCAGTCATTAACTCTCTACTGTCCTTCCTTGAATTGCTGGAAGCGACTTTCTTCTGTTTCGGGAGGCCAGACGTTGTTACTGGTATCTGTGTCAGCCGTTTCCTTATTAGGGTCCAGAATGATCTTGGTCACCTTCTTCATAGAAGGGAACACCTTGGTGATCTCTTCATCATTGTATTTCCAAATTTCGGCCGGAATTCTGTATTCTTTAGAGGAACCATCTTCATACTGGAACTCCAGAATAACAGGCATCACTAGTCCCCCTTCATTCTTGAGTTTTAGCTGGTAATAAAGTTGATCATCTGGCGCTCTCTGGTATTGCTCAGGGAACATAAGCGCATAAAATTCCTTGGTTTTCTTCTGCTCTTTTACAGGCTCTTCTACTACAGGCTCTTCTTTCTTCTTCTTTTTCTTTTTCTTCTTCTTACTGCTTTCCTCTTCCATAGGCGCCTCTTCTTCAACTTCTTCTCCTATAGGCTGAGATACTCGCTTATATTCATCTACTTCTGCCAGGGCAAGGTCTACATGATCTACCGTGTAGAACCATCCTCTCCAAAACCAGTCAAGGTCTACTCCAGAAGCATCTTCCATAGTCCTGAAAAAGTCTGCAGGTGTAGGATGCTTAAATGCCCATCTACGAGAATACTCTTTAAAGGCTCTGTCAAATAATTCTCTTCCCATAATGGATTCACGGAGAATATTCAAAGCAGTAGCAGGCTTCCCATAGGCATTAGGACCAAGGTTCTGAACCTGCTCTGGATTAGTCATGATAGGACTCAGGATAGAAGGGTCCAGCTTCATATATGGCACAATCATCTCTGGAGGTCCTTCCTGAGAAGGATAGTTAGGATCCCACTCCTGCTCCGTGATGTACTGCATAAAGGTATTGATTCCTTCATCCATCCATGCCCATTGACGCTCGTCTGAGTTGACGATCATAGGGAAAAAGTTATGTCCAATCTCATGGATAATCACCATGATCATGGAATTCTTTACTGATTCTGAATAGGAACCATCAGCAGCAGGTCTACCAAAGTTGAAGCAGATCATAGGATATTCCATTCCCAAGTAGGCTGTATGCACGGAAATGGCCTTATGGTATGGGTATTCAAAGGTTCTGTCAGAATACACTTCCAGGGTTTTGGCGACCACTCTGGTGGAGTATTCTTCCCATAGTGGATTTCCTTCTTTAGGATAATACGACATAGCCATCACTGTCTTATCTCCTATCTTTACGCCCATAGCGTCCCAGATAAACTTACGTGAAGTAGCAAAGGCAAAGTCTCTTACACTGTCAGCTACGAAATGCCAGGTCTTCATTTCCTCTGCAAAGCTCTTCTCAGCTAGTCTGGCTTCTTCTTCCGTAACTATTATGACAGGCTCTGCTGCCGTACTGGCTTCTTCCAGTCTATCAAGTTGGGTCTGGGTCAATACCTCTTCCGGATTTTGCAGGTAACCTGTGGCACCCATTACATGGTCTGCAGGTACAGTGATCTTCACATCAAACTTCCCAAAGGGAACTGCAAACTCCCCTTCTCCTAAAAACTGCTTGTTTTGCCATCCTTCTACATCTGAGTATACACACATACGTGGGTAAAACTGTGCAATAGTATACAAGGCATTACCATCCTGAGGGAAAAACTCAAAGCCGGATCTGGCTCCATATCCCAATGTAGATCTATCATTCACATTGTAAGACCAATCAATAGAGAAAGTAAACTGTTCTCCTGTCTTCAAAGGTCTGGGAAGATCTACCGCCATCATGGTCTTGTTGATGATATGAGATAAATCCTGACCAGCTGTATCTTTTACTGAAGCGATGTTGAATCCACCATCAAATCCCTCTCCGATGATCTCGTTAAGGACCAGGGGATTAATATAGTTCCCGATCTCTTGGGTATTGATTTTGTATGAGTCAGATTCCTTGGCACGTACATTTTGGTCTAATTGTAACCAAAGATAAGTGAGTGGATCTGGAGAATTATTGGTGTAAGTGATGGTCTCAGCACCTGTGATTTTTCTGTTCTTGTCATCCAGCGTAAGCTCAATGACATAGTCCGCAGTATTCTGCCAGTAATCAGGGCCTGGTGCACCTGAAGCAGTCCTGTACTGATTAGGATCCCTCAGCTCATATTCCAGCTGCTCAAATTTTTCTGAATGCTTACGAACCTGTCCGAAAACTGCTAACAGACAAAAGTTCAGACTTAGCAGGATGACGTATTTTTTCATGTTTGGTTTATATGGCTACAGTTAAGAGGGCAAAGCTAATATTTTCCCCGCTTAAAAAGAATATTTATCTACCGTACCCATAAGCTGAAAGATAAATTTTACCTTCGGCTCGATGAACAACCCTAAAATCTATACATGGAAGAACTAACTACCGCACTTTGGGTAGGCTTAGCCTTTACAGCATTTATGGTAGGATTATCCAAAGGGGGAATTGCCGGGATTGGGAATATCGTTATACCATTGATGGCTATATTATTTGGTGGAAAGGCTTCCACAGGAATACTGGTTCCCTTATTGGTAGTAGCTGACGCAGCAGCATTACTGTATTACCGTAGAGAAGCTTCCTGGGCAGCTATAGGAAAGTTAATTCCCTGGACATTGGCAGGTATCATAGCGGGAACCTATATAGGGAACATCATTTCAGACAGGGTATTTATCTATTCCATTGCCTTTCTGATCGTGCTGGGTGTGGGCCTGGTGATTTACCAGGATGTGAGAAAGACAGTTCTCATTCCCCAAGGCTGGGGCTTTTCTGCTGCTTTAGGTATACTGGGCGGGATAGCTACTATGATAGGAAATGCGGCAGGTCCAATTCTGATGTTTTACCTACTCACTTTAAAGGTACCCAAGAACACCTTTGTGGGAACAAGCGCATGGTACTTCTGTATCATCAATTTAATGAAGCTTCCTTTCCACATATTTGTCTGGAAGACCATTACATGGGAAACTCTCAAGATGGACATGTACGTCATGCCTATGCTATTTGTAGGTGCTATTGCAGGTATTCTCCTCCTAAGAATTATCTCAGAGAAAGGCTTCAGGTATTACGTCCTGGCAGCTACCTTTTTGTCAGCTGTATTTATGCTACTCTCCTAGAAAAGTATTTACTCAGGGATACCCTCAAGAAGGGTAGACAAGAATACCTCTTCACTAAACCGGCTTCTCTCTGGCGTGCTCCCTAAACGAACCACAACCAGATCTCTGGAAGGTATGATGAACACATATTGACCTTCAAAACCTGAAGCAAAAAAGAGATCATCTGGTACAGAAGGCCACCTCCTTTTTCCGGTTTCAGGATTATCCGCATTGGTCCAGAATTGGGCACCATAAATCCCCCCTGCAGCAGGTGTTGGAGTACCAGCATACTCCACCCAATCTGGATTCAGAATTTGTTTCCCATTCCAATTCCCATCCCATAAGTAGAGCAGCCCAAATCTGGCCCAGTCCCTAGGGGTGGCATGCATAAAGGAAGAGCCTACAAAGGTCCCGTTGGCATCCGGCTCTATTACCGCAGATCTCATCCCAATCTGATTAAAGAGACTGTCCTGCGGGAAGGTCCAGTAGGCAGAATCAGCTATAGCCCGTCTGACAATGCCGGATATGATGTTGGTGGTACCACTTGAGTAAGACCATTTTGTATCAGGTTCAAATTCCTGCGGCAATGAAGATGCATATCCAGAGGCATCCGGTAGAATGAAGAGCATTTTCACAGCATCTGTCAACCAGAAATAAAATTCCCAGAATTCTAGTCCACTACTCATTCTTAGAAGTTGATCCAGGGTAACGTCCTGCCTGGGATCATGCTCCTGTTCATACCATTGTGGGACTTCTGCAGGTTTATGGATGTCCAATTTCCCATCTCTTTCGAGTATGCCTACCAATGCCTGGGTAACACTTTTGGTCATAGACCATCCCTTCAGTGGCGTCTGTGGGGTAAAACCTTCAGCATACTGTTCCGCTATCAGCATACTGTCATGCACCACCACTACGGCATGTGTCCCTTTAGGTTCCCCTTCCTCTGTAGGTGAGAATGCATAATCCAGAGCTTTGTGAATAGCTTCTATTTCTGCTGAAGTGGATGGATTGGCAGGGATGCTATCTCCTAATGGCCAGGCTACATTCATCAGAGGAACCTGCTTTGCAGGAACCTTTCTCCTCAGCTGCGCCAATAAAGTCTCCTGGCTCATATCTGCCATCAAGCTACACCCAAGTCCTTCTCTGTATATAGCCCTGCTTATGGCCTTTCCTGAGGTAGATGTAACGATCTTGTTAACCTCATCTATCTCAGTTTTTACGTAATTGCTGTAGAAGGCCAGTTCTCT
>JBCBKZ010000232.1:0-7664 GCA_038520955.1 Bacteroidota bacterium
GTCAAAATCCTGAATCTGATAGGTTTTGGACATTTTCGTGGAACTGTATGACATAGATGAACTAGCCATCTTTATGCCTACCGTTCCCTCAGAGAAAGACATTCGCATATTTAATGAGTTGATCGGGACCATGGGAACGCCGGGGTATATGGATTATGAGAAATCTAATAATACCTTTGAACTCATTATGCAGTGGCGGGAAAAGACAGGAAACTATGGATCATTCCAGGTAAACCCGGATCTTAACAAGCCTACTTAAATAGACAATATTCACATTAAACCCTAAGAAGTAACACCATGAGATTACTACCTTACCGTCCATTCTTGGGATGGAACATCCTGTTTTGCCTCACCCTCCTTTTTGCCTATCAGCCAGTAGGAGCCCAGTCATTGGACATGGACATGTTTGACAACATGAAAGCCCGTAGCATAGGACCTGCAGGTATGAGTGGACGTGTAACTGCCGTTGATGTAGTCCTGGATGACCCTGATCATATTTACGTAGGCACAGCTTCAGGCGGTATGTGGGAATCACACAGCGGAGGGATTTCCTGGGAGCCTATCTTCGACGAGCAGGATGTGGCCTCCATAGGTGCCCTGGCTATTTATCAGAAGAATCCTTCCATCATTTGGGCAGGTACAGGAGAAGGAAACCCTCGTAACAGCCAAACCAGCGGAGCCGGAATCTACCTCAGTAGAGATGGCGGAAAAAGCTGGGAGCTTAAGGGGCTCAAAAATACCCGGAACATTCACAGGATTTTGATTCACCCAGAGAACCCGGATGTAGTGTACGCGGGTGTACAAGGATCAGCCTGGGGAACTCATCCACAAAGAGGGGTCTTCAAAACGACTAACGGAGGAGATAGTTGGGAGAAAATCCTCTTCGCTAATGATAGTACAGGTGTAGGAGACATGATTATGGATCCTACCAATCCAGATAAGATCATCGTCAGCATGTGGGAATTCCGCAGGTGGCCCTGGTTCTTTAAGTCTGGTGGAAAAGGTTCCGGAATTCACATTACTCATGATGGTGGAAAGAATTGGAAAAAGCTTTCTTCAGATGACGGATTGCCTAAGGGTGAATTAGGGAGAATAGGGCTAGCCATAGCGCCTTCCAGCCCTAATGTGGTCTACGCATGGATAGAGTCCAAGAAAAATGCCCTCTATAAGTCTACTGATGGAGGGGCTGAGTGGAAGAAGATTAATGATAAACCTGAGATAGGCAACAGGCCCTTTTACTATGCGGATATCTATGTAGACCCGGAAAATGAGAACCGCTTGTACAGCATTTATTCGGTAGTCTCTATTAGTGAAGATGGGGGAAAAAGCTTTAAGGTGATGCTGCCCTATAACTACGTCCACCCCGATCATCATGTCTGGTGGATACATCCTGAAAACGCTTCCTTCATCATCAATGGGAATGATGGGGGGATGGCCATTTCTCGGGACAAGGGAGACAGCTGGCAGTTTGTGGAGAACTTACCATTAGCACAGTTCTACCACATCAATTATGATATGGACTACCCCTACCATGTGTATGGCGGTATGCAGGATAATGGTTCATGGAGAGGCCCTGCCTACATCTGGAGAGCAGGTGGCATCAGAAATGCTTATTGGGATGAGCTATACTTCGGGGATGGATTTGATGTGGTGCCAGACCCTGTCCAGCCGAGAAGATATGGATATGCCATGTCTCAGGGAGGAAACCTGGGGCGCTATGACAGACAAACCGGCTACACAAGGCGTATCAAGCCTGTTCACCCGGATGGAGTTCCGCTAAGATTTAACTGGAATGCAGGGATCGCACAAGATCCATTTGATGAGTCTACCATCTACTACGGCAGCCAGTTTGTACATAAGAGTACAGACAAAGGGAATACATGGACCATCATTTCTCCGGATCTGACTACCAATGACAGTAGCAAACAACAACAACAGAAAAGTGGGGGTCTTACCTATGATGTAACTCAGGCGGAGAACCACACCACCATATTGACCATCAATCCAAGCCCCTTGAACAAGGATGTGATTTGGGTAGGAACAGATGATGGAAATCTACAGCTTACAAAAGACGGAGGTGCCAACTGGACTAATCTTATCGGGAATATCCCAGGTGTTCCTGCCAACTCATGGGTTCCTTTCATCCATTTGTCTAATAAGGATGCTGCCGAAGCCTTTGTAGTGATCAATAACTACAGAAGAAACGACTGGACTCCTTGGGTATTCCACACTACTGATTATGGAGCTACCTGGACCAGAATAGTAGATGAAGATAAGGTGTGGGGATATGCTATCTCCTTTGTGCAGGACCCGGTGGCTGAAAACCTCCTTTTCCTGGGAACAGAGTTCGGTCTTTATGTAAGCGTAAACAAGGGGGATACATGGACTAAATGGACACAAGGCTTCCCGACAGTATCTACCTCCGACCTGAAAATCCACCCAAGGGAGCAGGACCTGGTCATAGGTACCTTTGGACGTGCCGCCTTCATCCTGGATGACATTCGCCCATTGAGAGAAATAGCCTTAAGAGGGGCTGAGGTTACGGACGCTACAGTCTATGCTTTCCCTACGCCGGATGGGATTATGGCCAGTAGAAGACAAGCTTCTGGAACCCGCTTCTATGCAGATGGAATGTTCGCTGGAGAAAACAGGCCTTCAGGTGCTATGATTAGCTACTGGGCAAAGCCTGCTTCCAAGAAAGATACAGCCAAGATCCAGATTTTTGAGGGAGATGAATGCATCAGAACACTCACTCAGATGCCTGATAGTGGTCTGAACAGAATCCAGTGGAGAATGGATAAAAAAGGCATGAGGAGTCCTGGTACGCCCAAGCCTAAACCTGGTGCCAGGGAGCGTGGGGGAATTAACGTTCTTCCCGGTACCTATGAGGTAGTCATTACACTGGGAGATCAGGAGTCCAGAACTTCTTTGGAAGTATTAGCTGACCCACGTCTGAGCATCAGTATGCAAGCTTATCAAGCTGCACAAGAGAGAAAAGTCCAGCTTCAGGACCTAACGGGTAAAGCTACCATGGCTACAGACGCCCTACTTGACAGTAAGGCTGCCCTTAAGCAAATCAAGTCTATGCTGCCGGCAGATACTGCCCAGTTTAAGGACATAAGAGCTGAAGTAGATTCTCTTGGAAAGGAAATAGATGCCTTTATGGTAGAAGTAAGAGGAAACGAAAAGCTGCAGGGAATTGTGAGAACTCCGACTACTCTGAATGCCAAACTGAGAATGGCTCGGTCATACATCTACAGCAATAATGAAATGCCCAGAGAGTCCATGGACATCGTCTTCAATGAGGCTAAAGCTAAGGTGGGTGACTTTATCACAAAAGTGAATACCTTTATGAAGGACAGATGGCAGCCATTTGAGCAAATGGTAAAAACTTCCAGTCTGACCCCATTTAAGCCCTATGAGCCAGTAAGCCTGGACTAGGGTAAAGCGGATCACATAACATCGCCACCACAAAAACTGAGGTGGTGATGTTCTTTTATGATGAGAATCCAACTTCTCCGTACCGTCACCCCGTAGGGCATTAAAAGGAGGACTTGCCGGGTCATACGGGGTCTAGCGGATTATTTTCTTTCTGCTGAATCTTCCTATGTTTCGCGAGATACCGTTTGACCCTTATTCTCTGCCCAAAAGTCCAACGGTATGACGATTCATATTTTTCCCAGGGAGTTTCCTTCCCTACTCCTTGGTGCTGATGATTCTCCCTCCTGCATCATCTGCGATGAGGCTTTCCTTAATCATCTGGTTGAGGGGCTTGGATTGAGCTCTCACCATTTGGAAGCCTGCCAAGAGGATGATGGTTTGCTCATCACGGGTGAGCTTAAGCTTAGTCCCTATCTTAGTGTATAAGTGATAGATGAGGAGAGATTCCACTAAGTCCAGTTGTACGGTCATCAATTCTTTGACGCTTTTCCCTCTATAGCGGGCCAGAAGCTGCTCAGACATATGCTTCTTCACTCTGTCATTCATGCTGGAATAGGAAATGAGATCAAAATTCTCAAAGCTCTGAACCAGGGAATAGATATTAAAAGTGATCAGGTGAATATCGTTAAGCCCCGCCCTACGCTCCATATCCTCAAAGATGGTGGTGTACTTACTCTCAAGTCCCGCATACAAGGCGCTTACTAGTACCCGGATCAGGTTAGGTCTTCCCTTAAAGCGTGAGTAAGCAGAATAAACTTCCTTATTCTTCGCATCTACTACCAGCAAATAGCGCTTATTGGCTATGGGGTCTTTCTCCAGAAACTTCATGGCAGGTTTATAGCCTAGCTGATCATTCAGTCCCCCATCCGTAAGCCGGAGAAATCTATTCTTGGTCATGAATGTACTATCTGAGAAGGCCCGCTCAAAGGTGGAAACGGGTATTGCTACGGGAAAGCTGGAACTGGCCTTTACGCCTATGGATAGCGGCAAGTCTCCTCCCTCAAAGGTCCTGGAGGCACTATCCTTTAAAGGAAGCTGGTGGAACTTCATCATGTGGACGTAGGAAAACAATTGGTAGCGCTCCAATACATCAGGCATAATGGGTACCTGTGCAAAATTCTCGAAGTTGGTAGCAGCCGGGATAAAGTACGGATGTTTTACTCTGGCTGTAGAAGTGGCGGGAATCATAAAGTCCTTCAACTTGATCTTATGGCCTTTTCTTCCGAGAAGTAAGTTCTGCTGAATTCTTCTTTCTAGTTTATCACCTGTATTCTTGACGGTGAACAGTAGAGCGGGATTGAATAAATTCAGGATCAGCCCCCTCTGATAGTTTTTTCTTAATTGAGGGCCTAGCTCTTTATCAAAGCTATTAAGCATGGAATAGGCAGAAGGGTCTTCAGCAACTATTCTTCTGGCCATATATGCGCCTCCGACCCATGTACCTCCCGAAACTCCACTGATGTAGTCTATCTCGTGCAGGAGATTTATGACCGTATCCTTTTCATCGTAGTAGGGATAGTTCTCTAGCGCCATTAATATGGCCGCTCCCAGGTTAGAAGCCCTATGCCCACCGCCTGAAATGGCAATTCCCAAGCCTAATTCTGGATTCTGACCATCATCCCTTAACTGTACAGATTTATAGTAGGAAGGCTCAGTCTTAATGACAAAGGATTGTGAGAAAGCCGGAGAAATGGCGATGCTCAAGAATAGAAAAGTAGAAAGTAAGATGTGTGGATTCATCTTAAAGTACGATCAAACTTATAAACGGTATCTACTAACAGCGAATGTCCCGGGAGATGATTTAGCTACAATTTATCAAGAATTTCTGTAACTGCTTCCTTAGCCTCTATAAAGGTGGAATCTATCTTTACTACTTTCTGATAAAAGTTCAGCGCAGTAGTTAAATCCCCATAGCTTTCATAGACGGAGGCAGTCATGAATAAAGCTTGTGTATTTTCAGGTTCTAACTCCCGGACTTTGGCAAAATCTTCCAATGCTATTCCTGCCTGATCAGCTAATAAGTAGCTGTATCCTCTATTGTAATAGGCCCCCACAAACTGGGTATCCCGCCTGATGGCTATGGTGTACTGAATAATGGCTTCATTCAAGGCCTGTTGGTAAGCCTCTGTGTTTCTTTCGGGATCAGTATTTATTGCCTCTCTGAAGTAGTAGTCCCCTAACTGGAACCTCCCTAGGGGATGCCCTGGGTCTATTCTGAGGATCTTATCCGTATACTGCTTAGCTACCAATTCATTCCCGTAATGGCCCAGGTACAAATCATGAAGTCTGGCCAGCGATTTCACAAAGGAGGTATCTATGGTTACGGCCTGCTTATGGAGGCGCACCGCTTCTTCCATTCTGCCCTCATCTTCAAAAAGAATCCCCTTAGCCATGAGGTAAATAGGTGCTAAGCTGTCTCTGGAAATGGCCTCCTCATACCATCTTAAAGCCTCATCATTCTCCTTCAGGAAGAACTTGATCTGACCTAGTTGGTAGTAGGCCTCCGGATTCTCCGACCCTAACCCTATGGCGGTTTGCAGGGAAGAGATGGCCTCTGTTGTATCCTGCAAGTTCCATAGATAGAAGCCCTGCAGGTAATGCAGCTCTGAGCCATTTCTAAAAAGGCGGATGGCTTCTTTAATGTCTAGCAGAGCAGAATCTACCTGTCCTTCCTCATACCATGCCCGAGAGCGCTCCTCATACAAAGTATAGTCTCTTGGGTTTTTCTGGATCATGATGCCCAACCTCTCGACCTCTCTTATACTGGTTCTCTCCACTTCTGGTGTTTTCTCTTCCTGCTGACTACAGCTATAGAAGAAAAGACTTAGCACTAACCCTAAAATCGATACATACTTCATGCTTCTTCAAACACTATTTTTAGCACTACCCTACTGGATTGGCTTAATTTCACATGTTCAGAGATTCTATAGTCCTGCAGTAAGAATATTCCTTTCTGATCTTCCAGCACTACATAACCGGATTTGCTCGCAGGGCTTACTTTCATGCCGTTGAGAATATCACTAATGTTCTTTTTTCCATTCATGCCCAGTGGCTTCATCTTGTCTCCTTCTTTCCAGGTGCGAATATTAATGGGAAGACGAACCTTCTCCAGATCCACATAGTGGACTCCTTCTTCCTTGATGACTATTTCCCCTTTTTCGACCAGTTCTAAGTTGATTATGTCTTTACCAAGAACATGCGTACCCACTAAGGCTTCCTCCTCCAGCTTTAATTCAGTGAATGATGCCTTCTGTTCCTGCCATTCCATTCCATCCGCAATCTTGTACATTCTCCCAATAGATGTCTGTACCCACTTTCCTACCTGAGAATCTATGAGTCCCAGACAAGCCTCAACCTCATGTCCGTGAAGTCCCCATTTCTGGAGAATATTAGCGACAAATACAGGTACAAAGGCCTCTCCTGCCTCCTCCTGAAACCTCCCCCATTTCAAGATGTTGCCTTTTTCAAAGTCTGCCGCCCATGCTTCTAGCCTGTCTTCCAGAAAGTGTTGCTGAAGCTGATAATGCTGAAAGCTATGGGTCAGTCGGTCTGAAAAGGACGGATTGATCTTCAGAAGTTCAGGGACCACCAGGTTTCGGATTTGGTTCCTTAAGTAAACATTGGATTGGTTAGAGACATCTGTTCCGTAGCTTAGCTCTAATTCTGCCAAAGCAGCCAGAATCTCTTCTTTACCCACTTCCAGAAGAGGTCTGATAGTAGTACCTATTTTGATGGGAATCCCCTTAAAAACATGAAATGGGCTTCCTTTCACTAAATTCATCAAAAGGGATTCTACCTGATCATCCTTATGGTGGGCTGTAGCAAGATAAGTATAGGAATGCTTGGCCTGGATTTCATCAAAGAAGGCATACCTGATTTGCCTGGCCACTGTCTGAAATGAAGCTTTACTTCCTTCTGTGAGAGTCTTCCCTTCCACTTTCTTCATATATACTGGCACATCCCAACTTTGTCCGTAAGATTCCACCAGGGCCTGCTCTTGATCAGAATCTTCTGCCCTCATCTGGTAATTGACATGGGCCAATCCTACTTCATATCCTAAGCGGTGTAAGGCCCATGCAAGAAATACAGAATCAGGTCCTCCACTGATGGCTACCAGTATACCATCCCCTTTCTCACACAAAGCGTGAGTTTCTATGGTGTTTTGAAGTTTACCTAAAAGGGGATGTTGGTTCTTCATGAGAATTTATCTGAGGAGAAATAAG
>JBCBKZ010000233.1:0-7655 GCA_038520955.1 Bacteroidota bacterium
TATCTCCGTTTGTTTTCCAATCTCTAGTGTGCCATTCAAGAAGACGTTTTACAGCCAAATCTTACATTTGATGAAGGCAAATTAAGCGTAAAAGCCATCGATTTCTTTGTTTTTCGGGCTTTCTGAGGGATTCAATAAGTGGTATTATCAAACTTTCTGAAAAAGAGAATACATGTATTATTTTATTTTGTCATAGAATTTTCCCATCATTGAATATGGTAAAAATGCGACCTGGTGTTTGGGTAGTTTTTACGCTACTCTTACCCCTGTCTGTTATCGGCCAACGCGTTGAAGGCCTTGTCCTTAGAAAGGACATCGGGGTCCCTCTCAAGGGCGTAAAAATTTACCTGGATGGTACCCTTGAAGAGACAGAAACAGCCAAAGACGGTTCTTTTATTCTGAAAGACCTGCCTTTAGGAGTTCACGAAGTATGCTTTGAGTATCCTTTTATGGAGCAAAAGTGTACGGAGGTCGTCATCAAGAAAAAGAAACGCTATTCTCTGGGCCTTTCCCTCAAGCCACGCACCACTGACATGGCCCAGAACACTTCCGAAAGCTACCCTACAGCTGATAATAATAACTTCAGAATGCCAGCGGCCTTGTATGCCCTGGACAGAACACAGCTATTACAATATTCTCCCAGAACCTTACCCGAGATATTCCTTGGAATGCCGGGAACATGGTGGTTAAATAACCATTATGGGGGCGCATCTCCTGTAATTAGAGGCATGCGAGGCAATCAGATTCTCACTTTAGTGGACGGCGTTCCCATCAATAATTCTACCTTTTCTACAAACATTTCTCCCTGGACCAGCCTGATAGATCCCTTTTCCATAGATCAGATGGATATCCAAAGAGGATCCTGGTCTACTCAGTATGGGACAGATGCCATAGGGGGTGCTATACATATACATACCCGAACGCCCAACTTCGTTTCAGAAGGAGTACGGGTCCATAGCAATGCTTACCTGAGGTATATGAGCAATAGGGCTGACCTTAGAGGAATGGAGAGAACGGCCAGAGGAGAGATCAGTTTAGGGAGTCCTAACGTAGCCTTTCTGGGAGGAGTCTCCATAAAGGATTTTGGCGACTTGTCTACGGCTAATAATGAGACACTAATTCCCAATACCGGCTATAGTGCTATCAATGGAGATCTGAAACTGAAAGTAAAGGCGGGAAGAAGAAATCAACTTACCCTCGCCTATCAAACCTACCAGCAAAAGGATGTTCCTTTTCATCTTCCTCTTCAAACAGGGATTTATGAGGAGTATCATGCCCCGGAAAGGGAAAGATCTTTGGCTTACGCCAAGTTTAACCATAGCGGAACAGGCAAGTGGTTGCAAGAGCTGAGGGTGGTAGCCTCTTTTCAGCAGACAGAAGAACAAATAGATAGAATTGCCCAGCAGAACAATCTTTCTCTCTCCAATAAGGATGAAGTAGAAAGCCTTGGGGCAAGAATAGAAGTAGTTTCTCAGCCTAATCAGTACTGGAAGGCTGTTTCCGGGATTTCTTATTCTCAGGATCAGGTATTCAGTGAGGTATTTGAGAATAATAACCCAGGGCCTAATGCCCTTGTAACCAACTTCCCGGATGAAGCTACCTCCGCCAGTGTGTCCTTATATTCCATGCACACAGTGGATATCCTGAAGCTCCGGGTTTCCATGGGAGGTCGTGCACAAGCCTATTCTATTAAGGCCATCAATCAGGTGTTGGGCGACCTTGAGATTCAACCTCAGGCCTTATCAGGATATATTGCTGCTTCTCTGCCTATTCACAGAAACCATAATCTTTACGCCTCCTTAAGTACAGGTTTCAGAGCACCCAACTTCTCTGATATCAGTAGATGGGGCATCTTTGAGAATACGCTGGAAGTACCTAATGATTCCCTGACGCCGGAAAAGTCTGTAACCACTGAGATCGGATATAAGGCACAGACGGATGGCTTCACAGGTTCATTGGTGTTCTTTAGAACGCAGCTGAATCAGCTTATCCAAAGAAGACCGGGTTTATATTTGGGCAATCCCGTTTGGCAAGGCTTTCCTGTGTTTACGCAGGATAACCTGAATCAGGCCTCCGTACACGGATTTGAAGCAGAAATGGAAATTCCTCTGGCACAGGCATTAGCCCTGTATGGAAACCTGAACTATACATTTGGGGATGACATCAGTAATCAGCAGCCGCTCAGTTACGTTCCCCCCATCAATGGTAAACTTGGCCTATTCTTCCAGGATAAAGAAGGCTTCTGGGGACGTGCAGAATGGCTATATGCTTCCAGCCAAAATAGGCTATCCATTACAGATCAGTTAAACCCAGGCATCCCTGCTGCTGGTACTCCCGGATGGAATATCGTCAATCTACTGGCAGGATATAACTTTCAGTTTTTCAGCTTTGCAGCAGGCATCCAAAACTTATTTAACACAGAATACCGTCTTCATGGATCATCCCTTGATGGATATGGATTCTCTTTTTGGGTAAACTTCAGACTGAAAGTTTAGCCTATTTTTGTGCCCAGCCCATAATGTGAGGCCTCACAGGAGAAATTCTGGATCCAATGGAAAGTTTCTCAATATGTGTATCAGAAAAAGGTGTTTTCTGAATGTAACTGCCTGTCCTTCTATCAGGATGGCATCCATCACCAATAATCTTCCATACTGGCTTTACTCCGGTCTGAACTGTTGCTCTTAACAGATTCTCTTCATCAGCTACATGCTCAAGAAAAAGAAGCTTCCCACCCAATTTTAATACCCGGAAGATTTCGGATAAGGCTTTTTGAAGGTTGTTGACAGAACATAAGACCAGGGTACTGATCACATAATCCTGAGAATGATTTGGGATTTCTTTTAACTCTTCCGCATGATGCGCATACAAACTTCCATTGAGAGCCATAGAGGTGAGCTTTTCTCGTAAGTAGGGATGCATGGCTAAGTTAGGCTCTACGCCTATCCACTTGCTGCCTTTTGAGAAGTACTGAAGGTTATTTCCTACTCCCGGTCCTATTTCCAGGATATTACCTGAAAGGTTGGTTAATAGCTTCTCCTTATAAGGATGGTAAATCCTGTGCTCCAGATTTTCCGCACGTTTATATCCTTTGGCAAATAAGCGTTTGTAGGTAGTACACATCTGCCTAAAATAGAAAGAATAGGGTTAGCGAATTGTCTGTTATAATGCCCACTTGAAGCTATTTCTCTAGAACAAAAAAGTCGGCCTTAATAAAGACCGACTCTTGCAGTTAATAACTAGTAATGGAATTAGAATTACTTCTTGGAAGGATAGTTTCTTACCCAGATTAGCTACTCTAACTCCCTCGTGACAATCGGCTAGTGTTAGGGTAATGAATGGATTCTAATTGAACCCATTCAATAGGGTTAGGGAAAATTTCTAGTTATCAGATCGCTGTGTTAAAATACTTACATGCTGTTACATCAAAAGTAAGCTAAGTGGGCTTGTGAGGAGTGGCGATTTCGATGAACCTATCATTAGAGAGGACAAAGGGCCTCATAATGAAAAAAGAGGGGTTTAATGACCCCTCTTAAAAAATTTCTTTTTGATACGGCATCCCGCTAGTCTGCCTTTGCTTGCTGAGGAGATCTTATATACATGCCTGATCCCAGATAGGAATCCTCTCCCCTCCAGTCAGGCTGCCATGAGAGAGCAGACTGGTGCATAAAGTCCTTATCGAAATCTGTAACAGCCACATTTAAGCGGAAATTCTTCCAGTTTTGTCCATTCTTACTTGTGACATAGCTCATAGGAATGGCCAACTCTCCAACTACCTTCTCTCCTACCTTTTTACATACGGCCTTAGTCCCCTTGGGGAGCCAATGCGGATTGTGAATAAAGGTTTCGCCCTCCTTCTCAGAAAGCCCAAAATTGACTGCTAACATATCCCTGTAGTCATATCCTCTCCCGTTAGCACTAATGGCTGTAGGACGCGCATCCAGCAGAACACTTATGCAATCCTTTTCAGAGGGACTCAGATCATCTCTCAGGTTTAGGTCATCATCATGGATCTCTATGCCTACATACAGGTACTCATTATCTGTACTCACATCATAGGTAAAGCTCAGATCCTCATCACCAGAATGAGAAAAAGGGGTAGCCTGAACATAACCTTCTGCCTGATTGACTTTTTGCCTTAGGGTATTCCACTCCTCCAAACTGCCATCTACTACTACCTCCTTCTCAGCCTCCTTTGCTTCATAGGATTTTGCAGGTCTAATGAGTACCTGTTGTTCCATGACTATTTCTGGTTGGTTCTCTATCCGGTAGGTAGAGCTACTCATCAGTTTTATAGGGGAAACTTCCTTAAGGGATACAGAGTTCGCACTCGCTATTTTCATGCTTAATAACTCAACTGAATTAGGATTTATCATCAATTTATCCGGTATACCAGATGCAGTGAGTTTTTCATTGAGGGCCATCCTAAATGCTACTTCCATAGGATAGTCGCTATCATTAGTTAGCCTTACTTCCATGGTTTCTCCAGAAAATGTTTCAGAGTCTGTAAATACAGGTTCTACCCGCATAGGCGAGCTTCCTGCCAGAGGCTTCATAATATCCGCCCACTCATCTGTCACCACATCTTCTTCCCAGATTCCTTCCAGCAGGAGGTTAGCCATAATAGGCCCTTCATCTGTCATGGTAATCCAGACTACATGATCAAATTCTCCAAAGGAGGGGCCTCTTAACCCGCTGGCACCGCCGGTAGTAGCCAGAATGGTGTAAATGCCGTTATTTCTCTCATATCTTACATACCTGTGGTGATGCCCCACATATACATTGTGCTTGCGCCCTTCCAGCAGCTTCTCTACTTCCGGCCACAACTCATTGGGCGCATTCTGACTCCATAGAGGCTGATGCATAAAGACCATAGTCCATCTCACATCCTGATTCTCTTCCAGGACCTTTTTGATATAATCCAGCTGTGGCTGCATAATGGTTCCACGACCTGACCCTCTGGCATCATCCTCAGTGTTAAGACAGAGAAAAAGCACGTCGTGATAAATGAAGTGATAGTAGGTAGGGCCAAATCTTTCTTTCCATACCTTCTCCATTACCTTGTTGGTGATATCATGATTTCCTGGCAGATAAAAGAAAGGCGCTTCCAGCAGGTCTATAAAGCCTTCAAATTCATCCCACTGACGGTTTAGCTCATCTACATCTTCTGTATATCCTTCAATCAGGTCTCCTATACTCACCACAAACTCTGGCTTAAGTAGATTGAGCTTCTTGAGTCCTTTCGAAAATATACCGGGTCTGTGTCCTCCGGTACGGTCAGTTACTATCGCAAATTGAAAGTTTCTGGGATCATCATTGAATTCCAAATGGTTCCAGGGTTTGGGGCCCTCAATAACTTCCATTCTGACTTTTGGGGTATTTTCCTGAGCCATCAGGCCGCCAAAACACGTAAACAGAAGTAACAGGATATAGTAAGTTCTTTTCATAGGAGTTATCAGCTTAAGGGTTTATGGTAAGAATTATACTTTTGTAGTGTATTGTAAGAATTGAGAGAGTGTGACCTTATGGTTAATTTTAGGCTCCCGAATGGGAACATGCAGAGGATTTTCTGGTTACATAAGGAAATCTGCATATAATTGATTTAGAATACTTATATGAAATATGTTCATCTGGCAGGATCATGTTTAAACCAGACTCCCCTGGATATTACCCATAATACTCAAAATATAATTGCTGCTATTAGGGCGAGTAAAGAAAAGGACATAAGCCTTTTATGCTTACCTGAGCTCGCCATTAGTGGATATGGGTGTGAGGACGTTTTCTTCAATGAGCAGCTACTAGCCAGGTGCCTCAAAGCGCTGGAAGAAATCATTGAGGAGACAGAAAACATAGTGATTACGGTAGGATTGCCGCTTTCTTTTGAGAATAGCCTGTACAATTCTGTAGCCGTCATTTGTAACAAAGAGCTATTGGGCTTTGTAGCCAAGCAGGAACTTCCGGGAGATGGCATCTACTATGAACCCAGGTGGTTTAAAAGATGGCCGGAAGGCTTAGCAACTACCTATATGTGGAAAGGGCAGGAAGTCCCTATGGGGGACCTGATTTTTGATATTGGAGGTGTGAGAGTAGGGCTGGAAATCTGTGAGGATGCCTGGAATGGCGTTCGTCCGGCTCAGCAGCACTACCTCCACAATGTAGACCTTATCCTAAACCCCTCTGCCTCCAACTTTGCCTTTGGGAAAACCAAGGTAAGGGAAATGCTGGTGACGGAATCTTCTCGTGGTTACAACTGCACCTATGTGTACAGTAATCACCTGGGAAATGAAGCCGGAAGAATCATATATGATGGAGAAATCCTCATCGCACAATCAGGTAAACTTCTGGCGAGAAACAGGCGATTCTCCTATCAGAATTTTGATATTCTCTCTGCCTCAGTGGATGTGGAATATGTCCATATCCAACGGAAGAAGTCTTTCAATTTCGAATCCGTTCTTCCTACTCATCTTATCAGTTGTGAGTTTGAATTTCCCTATGTGCACCCTTCTTCTGTAGAAACGCAGATAGCTCCCTATGAGTCTAAGGAAGAAGAATTCTATTTGGCTGAAACACTGGCCCTCTTTGACTACATGAGAAAGAGTAGAAGTAGAGGATTTGTGCTTTCCTTATCTGGAGGAGCAGACTCATCTACCTGTGCAGTTATGTGTGCACATGCCATCAAAAGAGGCTTGGCAGAATTAGGAGAAGAAGGCCTGGCTAAAAAGCTTACCTACCTGAACATTGACCCAAAAGATCCAGTAAGAGAAATTCTCACTTGTGTGTATCAGGCTACTCAAAACAGTGGAGATGATACCTTAACCAGTGCCAAAGAATTAGCTGAAGGCCTGGGAGCCCGTTTCCAGAATTGGGATGTGGAACCTATCCACCAGGCATACATCAAACTAGCTGAAGAATCAGCAGGTAGACCCCTGAGTTGGGAAACAGATGATATCACCCTACAGAACATACAAGCACGTCTAAGGTCTCCAGGCATCTGGATGATAGCTAATATGAGGAGATCTCTGCTTATCACCACCAGTAACCGAAGTGAGGCGGCCGTAGGATATGCAACCATGGATGGAGATACCTCAGGAGGATTAGCTCCAATGGGAGGGATAGATAAGCAGAGCATTATCCAATGGCTACAATGGGCAGAAAAAGAGTTGGATCTTCCTTCCCTGCAATATGTAAATTCTCTCAAGCCTACAGCAGAACTCAGGCCTTCTACCTATGACCAAACAGATGAAGCAGACCTGATGCCCTATGATATACTGGATGAGATAGAGGCCTGTGCCATCAGGGATTATAAATCTCCAGTAGAAGTATTTGAAAGCTTGAAAGGCATTACGGAAGACCATCTTTTGAAGGCGTATATCAGGAAATTCTTTACACTTTGGTCCAGAAATCAGTGGAAGAGAGAACGCTATGCGCCCAGCTTCCACCTGGATGATAAAAACCTGGATCCTAAAACCTGGTGCAGGTTCCCCATCCTGAATGGAGGGTATGAAGAAGCCTTAAAAGAGATGGATAATTACAAACCAAATGTGAGAGATAAGAGTATAATTAAGTAAAAAGAATAAAGGCTTAACATGGTCCTTCAAATGACATGAGAGCTGATGGATATTCTTGTATTTCGTTGAATATTTGGCTTAATTGTTTGG
>JBCBKZ010000234.1:0-7633 GCA_038520955.1 Bacteroidota bacterium
AAGAGCCTAAAGTATATGCAGGATAAAACATCTGAATCCTGACAAGATCTCCATTTATGACTATACGCGCAAACTGCTAAGGACAATCTGATATTACTACTAATAAAACTACTTCTCGATGAAATTTTATGTTTTTACGATAAACAAGTGGCGGCAATTTGTCATGATAATGGCAAGTTTAGCTATTTTCTATGCCCCCATGCTGGGGTACGCTGTAGATAGCCTTCCTAATGAAGGCACCCACGAAAACCTGCTCCTGGTAAGTGGAAAGATTGCTGATGTTGATGGAAACGCTCTGATAGGCGTCAACATCATAAACACCCAAAAAGGGAAAGGGACAATCTCAGATAATGAAGGCAGATTCAGCATAGAAGCTGATAAGGGGGACGTTCTGGTCTTTACCTATATAGGGTATGCCAGAAAAGAGATGACTATCGGGGAGGACACCAGCCTTGACATCACTATGGACACTGACATTCAAACATTGGATGAGGTGGTAGTGATAGGGTACGGTACCCAGAAGAAATCACATCTTACAGGTTCTATCTCCAGGGTGGAAAATGTGTTACTAGATGAAATACCTGTTTCCAGAGTAGATGATGCTTTGGTAGGCCAGGTGGCGGGTGTAAATATTCAAATGACCAACCCAGCTGCTGGTGAGGCACCCGTTATCAGGGTGAGAGGACAGGGGTCCATTTCCTTTGATTCAAATCCTTTGATTGTGGTGGATGGAATAGCGGTAGGAAGTGATGCTGATTTCCTGGCAAGTTTGGATATGAATGACGTGGAATCTGTGGAAGTGTTAAAAGACGCTTCTTCCTCTGCCATCTTCGGTTCTCGTGGAGCAAATGGCGTAATCATGATTACCACTAAAAGAGGAAAGGAAGGACCCACCCAGTTTAATTATGACGCATATGTAGGCTTTAAAGATGTGCCAGCTAACGATTACCTCACCACCGTAGATGACTGGTTAGCATACACCAGAGCCAATAATAATGGAGAGCTTACAGATAGGCTTACCTATATAGAAAGAATAGGGAACTATACTGACTGGCAGGATGTGATGATGGATGGTGGAGCTATTCAGAGTCATGCTATCTCAGCCAGAGGAGGTACAAAGAATACCCGATTCAGAGCTTCCTTAAGCTACCTGGGTGATGAAGGGGTGCTGTTAACGGATAACTACGAGAAAATCAACTTCCGTTTAAATCTGGATACCAAGATTAGCGATAGAATAGACTTTGGGGTTACCCTAAATCCATCCTATACTTCCCAGAGAAGATTTCCCATAGGTATCCACGACGCTGTCAGGCAAAACCCCTGGTTACCTCTCTATGTAGATGAGGATAATATCCAGTTCATTAGTGAGTATACTCGTAACGGACAGTTTGAAGGAACTCAAATTGGGGATTATGCGTGGGAAAGAATGTTTGATGACTATGATTTAGCAGGAGGAATTCCAGATCCTGATGCCAGTGGAGTAGACATCAGTTCCACCTCTAACACCAGTGCTCTTGCTAAGGTATTGGAGAGAGATAGAAGAAAAAACCAGACCAAGTTGTTCGCTAACGCTTACGTAAGTGTGAGGTTACTTGATGGATTATCCTTTAAACAGTCATTTGGTGGAGACTTCAGATACACCCTTAACACAAGATGGGCAGGGATAGAAGCATCCAGAAATGGAGCGGCTGATTCAGAGTCCATCAGACAAACAGCTACTCAGTTCCATACTGTATCTACCTCTACCTTGAACTTTAATAAGGAGATTAATCAACATGACATCAGTGTAGTTGGTGGTTTTGCTTATGAGTCATGGGACAGGGAGTTTAGTGATTTTGAAGCAGCAGGTTTTACCAATGATTTTATTCGTACCCTTCCAGCTGCTAACCTGGTAGGTGGTTCTACTTTTAAGACGGAGGAAAACCTGATCTCCTATTTCTCCCGTGTGAATTATGCCTTTGATAACAAGTACCTACTATCTGTAAGTGCCAGATGGGACGGTAGTTCCAAGTTTGGAGAAGATAACAAGTTTGGCTTCTTCCCGGCCGCTTCAGTAGGATGGGCTATTTCTGAGGAGAATTTTCTGAAAGATAGTAAGCTGATCTCTGTCTTAAAGCTTCGTGCCAGCTATGGTGAAACAGGATCTAATGCCGGAATAGGAGAGTATGACCACCTGGGACTGATTGCCCCTATAGGTACCGGTTTTGGACGTAATGGTTTTAACGCTACTAACATAGCTAACTCAGACCTGAGGTGGGAGAAAATAGAGGAGATGAATGTGGGGATAGATTTGGGACTATTTGACAACAGAATCACATTCTCAGCTGATGTGTATAACAGAACCAGTCTGGATCTTCTGCTGGATCTGCCTATTCCATCTGCTACCGGATTTGGTACCGCCCTCGTAAACAAAGGAGAGGTGGAAAACAAAGGATTTGAGCTTGAACTGAGATCAAGAAATATAGTGGCTAAAGGGTTCACCTGGAGCACTACAGCCATTTTAACCAGAAACATTAATGAACTGGTGGATTTCGCAGGTTCAAGTGGGCTGATTAGCTCGGTAGATCCTAAGAGACCAGCTGAGTGGATAGCCTTAGAAGGGCAGCCTATTTCTTCCTACTATGGATATGTGGTGAAGGAGGATATTCCGCTTGAGTTTCTTAACGATGCTTTCTATCCTATCAACGGACAATCTCAGGACATATATGTGAGAGACTTGAATGGGGATGGGGTGATAGATACAGATGACCGTACCATATTAGGTTCTCCTTATCCTGATTTCATCTGGAGCTTAAATAATACTGTCACTTTCAAGGGATTTGATTTAAGCTTCATGTTCCAGGGATCAGTAGGAGCCGAAATCAGAAATATCTCTTCTCAGTATGTAAAGAATGAGTTCAACTCCAGCCAGGACTATAATTCAGAATTCACTGATGATGACCTGGTGGTTCAGCGTATCTTCACCAATGATGATATCCAGGATGCCTCTTACCTGGCATTAAGAAACCTTAACCTTGGATATACAATTCCCAGAAATGTTATCCGCAGAATAGGCATTAGAAAAGCCCGCATATATGTAGGGGCACAAAACCTCCTATACATCATGGCGGACGGATATGAAGGATGGAATCCTGAAGGGATAGATCAGGGATTAGGAAATCCACTGACTTACGGATATCAGAGAGGTCCAGCCCCTATTTACAGAACTATTTCTGCCGGTGTAAATCTAGGATTCTAAGCTAATAATCATGAAAAAGACAATCATATATCATTTCATATTGGCAGGATTTATTGCTGCCATGTTTACCAGCTGTAGTGAAGATGAGCTGGACTTACAGCCGCTTTCAGCTATCGGTAGTAATGGTTTCTACACCAATACTGAAGAGGTGGAAGGTGCTGTCATAGCTATCTATGATGGGCTTCAACAAGTTCCCTTGAGAGAGTTTGCCCTCTTTGAGATGAGGACGGATAATACGGAATCCAACACAGGCGAAGGTGTTTGGGGAGAGTTCAACGACTTTGATGTACTCCCTACTAACCTGGCTGTAGGAGAATACTGGGCTGCTAATTACAACGTGATTTTCAGAGCCAATAAAGTGTTGGAAAATCTGGAAGTAGTAACTGATGCCGCTGCTAAAGCTCAGTTTGAAGGGGAGGCCTTATTTGCCAGAGCACTGGCACACTTTAATCTGGTACAGGGATATGGAGATGTACCTTATGTGGACAAAGTGATTATCCAGACGGATACGGATTACTTTGACAGAGATCCAGCCTCCACCGTCCTGACCAATGTGATTTCTGACTTAACCCGTGCGGTAGGCTTGTTACTGTCAAAAGGAGATACAGAGTTTGGAAGAGCTACTAACAGTGCGGCCGAAGCTGTTTTAGCCAAGGTGTACCTCACTACCGGTGACTATGGTACTGCAGAGGTGTTGTTTGGCAATATTATCAATAGTGGGGAATATTCTCTCCAAACTAGTTACGCAGATGTATTCTATAATGAAGGAAATGACGAAATTATCTTTGCTATCCCATATGTAAATGATGATGTAAATGAGAGTCAGGACTTCTCATTTGAGATGACCATAGGCGGAAGAAATACAGGGCTGAACTTTGCCACCACAGACTTTCTTACGTCCATGGATCCTGAAGATATTGAGCGTGCGCCTATCCTGATTAACCCGGCCACTACAGCTGAGAGTGGAAAATTTGTTACCTCATCTTCTGATGCCAGACTGTGTGGGAATGATTGGATAGTCATGAGATACGCTGATGTCCTCATGATGTATGCTGAGGCTATTATGGCAGGCAATGGCTCTACCCAGGACCTGGATGCTTTGGGCGCTTACAATATGATCAGGGAGCGCGTAGGTCTCAGCACTCTGCCGCTAGACGGAAGTGCTACCCTGGATGATGTAACCCTCCTTGATGAGCGCAGAATGGAGTTGGCCTTTGAAAATCACAGGCTTAATGACTTGAAAAGATTTGGGAAAGCTGAGTCTGTTCTCGGTGCTTTTGCAGCCAGAAATAGCCTAAGCTTTACCGCTACTGATTTAATTCTTCCTATACCGCAGGGAGAGATTAATGTGAGTTCAGGACTTTTGACCCAAAACCCTGGATACTAACCATTACAACTCGGGAGCAGCTGAAAGAGGCTGCTTCCAATTTAACCTTCTAGTATACAAATCATGAATATTATACCTCAAAATCAATATAAAGGATTCTCAATCCTCAGCAGTATCAGGCTCCTTTGTTGCCTGTTACTCCTATCCTTTGTGACCCTTTCATGTGAAGATGAAGATCTACCTGAGGAGGGTTCTATTCCGGATCTTACGCCTCCTTCTGCCAGTTTTGCCTTCTCTGCCAGTGATGGAGATTACAGGACGGTAAGCTTTTCCAACCAGTCTGTGAGCGCTACAGATTATTCCTGGGACTTTGGAGATGGGACTACCTCTACGGAAGTAAATCCGAGCCATACTTATACTGCGGACGGGACCTATTCAGTTTCCCTGACTTCTACAGACAAGCTTAATCAAACAAGTACCATCGTACAGGACGTAAACATAGTAGAACCTGTCTCCAACTTCGTCCCCGAGATATTAAACCCTGGATTCGACATTGAAGGGGAAGATAGTTACCGGGATAACTGGAGAAACGGAGACCTCGGGGGCGTGTTACAGATTACTTCCAGCCCTGTTCATGAAGGTGAGAAAGCGGCTAAGTTTCCCTCGGCCGGAGATAGAATAGCTTACCAGTTGATTACCGTAGAAAAGGATAAGGACTACATCTTATCTTTTTACTATACCCTGAAAACTTCTCCTGTAGGTACGTTAACAGTTTCCATTTTGGGTGGCGCGGTAAGTGATCCTGCTCAACTGGGAGACGCTACCATAGCTTCAGTTGATTGTACGGATCAGAGCAGTTCCAGTACTTATGTGCTTCAGCAGCTTTCCTTTAACTCAGGAAGTAACACGGAGGTGGCCATCTTTATCTCCAATGTGGGAGTAGAGGGAAGAGTAGATACTTTCACCATCATTGAAGACTAGGAAAATTCATTGTGCATCAACTTCAATATGAATAAGCTAGTGGGAACTTCAATTGTATATATGATCTGTATGCTCATCTGGATGAGCTGTGGTCCCAAGGAAGAGATAAGGCCACAATCCAATGCGGAAGTAGATAGGCCTGAAAAGGACTACCTACTCCCAGACATAGATCTAAGTAATTGGAAAGTAACCCTTCCAGAAGGAAATCCCACGGAGGTGAAGCCGCCAGAGATTCTGGACTATGCTACTAATCCGCTTCTTCAGAAGTATATGTACAATGACTCTACTGACGGTTCCCTGGTTTTTTATACCTATCCGGGTGCATCTACCCGAAATTCTTCCTACTCCAGAACTGAGTTAAGGGAGCAAATGGTTCCTGGTTCGAACTCAGTAAACTGGACCTTTGAGCAAGGAGGAAGAATGAAGGGAACACTCGCTCTGGAAGAAATATCCAAAGATGAGGAAGGGGATTATCATCGTACCATCATTATGCAGATTCATGGCAGGTTAACAGATGAGCAGCGTGATCTCATAGGTGAAGACGATAATAATGCCCCTCCCGTCTTAAAAATCTACTGGAATAAGGGAAGGATCAGGGTTCACAGAAAAGTGCTAAAAGACATGAAGGCATCTGGCCCAGAAATTTTATTTACGAATGCCTGGAAAGATGAAGCAGTGACACTTGGGGAAGCAGTAAACTTTGAAAAGTTTACCCTGGAAATCATAGCTTCAAGTGGAAGGCTGGAAGTAATCCTGAATCATACTGATTCAGTAGTGTTTGAGGATATCCATATGGAGAAATGGGGGGTATTCGAGAATTACTTTAAAGCAGGAAATTATCTTATTACTAAGGATGATGGTGCTTTTGCTAGGGTAAAATACTACGAGCTTGAGGTAACTCATTAGTCTGAAAAAGGGCCTCAAGCTTGTGAACATTGTTAGGTAGTAGGTCGGTTCTTATCAGGGTAAGTAGCCGCTGAGAGAGCCCACCTTTTTAGGGTAGGAGAGTTTTTTGTGGATAGAGTTTTTTTGCTGAAAATCTCTTGTACTAAGATTCAATATTGGTTCATAGGCTGATGTTTTCAGCCTGCTTTTTTGATTGTGTATTTGGTTATTAATCAGTGGAGGAGCGATGTCTATTGGGAGATCAATGCTTCGTTCCCTTTGCTGATTTTTACCAGCTCAAAAGCTATGGTCCTCTATCTGGCTTTGAATTCGGTGCATTTGAAGCGGATGGTAGGACCAACTTTTTTCAAAGAAATCTCAACGCGCTTTTAATACTGTAGGGCCTTATTACCCAGTATGGGTGGTGAGTGCCCTATTTTCCTCTGAAGCAGATTCTGTTGTAGGGATAAAATGATTCTCAAAAACAGTCAGCATTTCCTGAGAAACTGCATTTCCATTGTTGAGGTAATTGATACCATCTTTCAAGTCCCTCAGGACGTAAAACCCTACCTGTACTTCATGAGAAGGTTTGAGCCAGGGAAGTAGTCTGCTATGGAATACTTCCTCTTGGAGGGATTATGTTTCTTTTTTTCTAAGTATACAACCCCCCTTCCCACTTCAGATACCAGATGTGAAAATATAGGTAAATCCCAATCCTATTTGATAAGGCCTTACAGAAAAGGGGCCTCCTTCAAAGGCCCAATTGGTTAGGCCATAAGTAATCGAGGGCCCTATCAGGAACTGTGAAGATTGGGATACAGCTAATGGAATTCTGCCATTAATTGACAGTGCATAGGAAGTCTTTCCTTCTGAAAAACTATTCCCACCTACGACTCCTAAACTTCTGCTACTTAGCTGAAAATAGGTCTTTAGTCCAGTTTCTATCATAGCTGCTTTGGGGCGAGCACCAAGCCTGAAACCGAGGCTTGTTTGAATACCTAAATCCAGAATTTTCAACTCAAGTGTTTCTTCCTTAGGCTGATTAAATACGGGCTTTAATGTCACCCCAGTTTTCAGGTCGCTACCTGATACTAAATTATAACCTGAGAAGGTAATCTGTTCAAGTTTGAAGTTCTGCCTGTAGTACATGCTACTAGCGCCAAGTTTTAGATAAATTCTAGAAGAAAGAGGTTGTATGAAAC
>JBCBKZ010000235.1:0-7594 GCA_038520955.1 Bacteroidota bacterium
AATGATTCGTCATTCATTGCTGTTAGGCCTAACAGCAATGAATGACGAATCATTCATGAAAACCCTAGACTGAAATCTGCCTGTTTTTGTGGTAGATGGTCGCATTATCAAAGCCATTTTGCTCAATTTCAAGCATAGCCTTCAAGTGTGCAGTAGCTATCTTTTTCTGGATTTCCGGAGTATTCATCCTGGCTCTTTCTTCATCATTGGTATAAAATCCATTCTCAGTCAGAACGGCCGGCATGTTAGTAGTTCTCAATACATAGAAATTCTTCCCAGCTGGGGAGAAGGTTCTAATCCCCCGGTCTTTCCAAATATGAGTTCCATCCGTGCCTAACTCATTCATCAGGTATTTCTGAAATACAGAGGCTATTCTTTTTCCCGCGGAAGAATTCAAATGGTACCATGTTTCCACCCCTGAAGCAGAGGTACTTCCTGCTGCATTTCCATGAATGGAAACATAGATTTTGGGGAGCCCCAGTGGGTGATCATGTGCATTGGCTAAAGAGACGCGCTCACTCAGGTAGGAACCCACATTATCTTCAGGTACTACATTGAAGTATTGGATACCCAGGTCTTGATCATCTATTTGCCGAATGATTTCTCTTACAATGGCTCGGTTAAACTTCCACTCGAGTAGCTGGCTTCCATCATCTGGATCCGGCCATCTTTTTCCTGCCTGTAGACTTCCATGCCCATTGTCAAGACACCATACGAATTTAGGGGAATTTATCTTGGCAAGGCCTCCATCTTCTCCTTCTTCTATGACAATGATAGGACCTGTGGCGGGTATCCCCAGATCTCTTGTGCCAACACTTCTGGTGGTTGCTTCAGGTACAAGGTCTGTCTCGGTATATTGATCAGGGAGATCTGAGGCATCTTCCAGCCCAAAGTCCTCCTCAGGCTCATCTACAACCGTAGGAGAGGTACCAAATAACCAGGCAAAGAAGTCTTTAATATATTGAATCATAGTGTGTGGCTTGGGTGTTGACCAAAGATAGAGAAAAATTCAATTTTGCCTAAAATTTACGTTTTGAAGGGTCTACTTCATTTGTGGATGAATACAAAAAAGCGCCTCAGGAAAGAGTTTCTGAATGAAAAAGAGACATTTTTATCAAAAATCATGTAATTCGTGCCCTAATCCTAAGAATAGTAACTACTCAAATCACCTCCACTCATGTCTTACGAGAAACGGAAAGCGAAACTCTCCAATAAGTATCCGGCCATAGAAGATCTCATTAAGAAAGCTAAAAGAAGAATCCCCAATGTGGCTACTGCCTATCTGTCCTCAGGGACAGGGGATGAGGATCTATTAGAGCGGAATCGGAAAGCTTTGCAAAACATTACTTTCCTTCCCCGTTTCTGTAAGGGTGAATTGATGGCTGATGTAAAAACGACTTTGTTTGGGAGAGAATATGATGCACCCATAGGGGTAGCGCCTGTGGGACTCACCGGCCTCATGTGGCCCAAGGTAGAGCAGTACCTGGCAGCTTCCTGTAACAGGTGGAGAATCCCTTACACATTGAGTACGGTAGCTACAGAAACACCAGAAACCGTTGGGGAGCACATTGGGGACATGGGTTGGTTCCAGCTATATCCGCCCAAGGACAGAGATGTGCGAGAATCCATCCTTCAACGAGCAAAGGACTCTGGCTTCCATACCCTCATCGTCACGGCTGATGTACCTATGGCCAGTAGGAGAGAAAGAACTAAAAGAGCGGGACTGGCAGTGCCTCCTAAGATTACCCCAAAGATGATTTGGGAAGGGGCTACCCATCCAGCCTGGAGCATCAGTACCCTGCTACACGGTATCCCCCGATTAAAGGTGGTGGAGCAATATGCGAATAACAGCTCCATGAAATTTGTGAGTGGCTTTGTAGGAAACAGAATGGGAGGAACTCTGGACTGGGACTACTGCAGAGAGCTGAAAGACTCATGGAAAGGGCCTGTCATCCTAAAAGGGATCCTCCATCCAGAAGATGCCGCTAAGGCCATAGAAATAGGAATGGATGCGATAGGGGTATCTAACCACGGAGGCCGACAGTTTAACGGTGCCCCGGCTGCCATTGAGGCCCTGCCTGCAGTAGTGAAGGAAGTAGATGGGAAAGTGCCTATCATCTTTGACAGTGGGATTCGGACTGGCTTGGACATCATGAGAGCTTTGTACCTGGGGGCAGACTTCTGTATGGCAGGAAGAGCCTTTGTGTACGCAGTAGCCGCCCTGGGCAAATACGGCGGAGATCACGCCGCCAACATCCTCATAGACGATCTTAAGAATAATATGGTTCAGCTAGGAGTAGCTAATTTGAAAGAGCTAAGAACAGCAGAGCTGTTTAAGGGATAGATTTTTAGAAGAAGTTTGGAGGTTAGTGAATGGGTATTTGTTTGACACCCTACTGGGTCATTCTATTTCTCCTTTTTAGCTAATATTAATGTAATCACTTCGTGATTGAACCTTGAAGAGGTTCCATTATTATTGGGCTGAATAATTATTGTGAATGATCCAGAATGGATCACACGTTAGGTCCCTATATTTAATAGGCCTCCTTTCCAGCCAAAAATTATAAGAGCCATCCCGAAAATCCAGGATGGCTCATGTATCTAAAATTACCACTCTCTTATCTTCCTACCAATCCCCGGAGAACCCCCCTCCGCCAAAACCACCGCCACCGAAGCCGCCAAAGTCTCCTCCACCAAAACCGCCGCCAAAGCTTCCGCCTCCTCCGCCATAGTTTCCTCCACCTCCATTTCCAAATCCACCCCAAAAGATCCACGGGAATCCATAGCTCCCTCTGCCTGAATATCCGCCACCACCGCCATTGCCTCTATTAATTCGGGAAACAATAACGAAAATGATGATAATGATAATAAAGACTACGATAGGGTCAGGTTCTTCACTTCTCCTGCTATTTCTGTCATTGGTGTAATAGCGCTTTAGCTGTTCTTCACTATATTCTCCAGCCGCTATTTTCGCGAAAGAACTTACCCCACTGTAAATCCCATCTCTGAAATTATTTTGTTGGAAGTAGGGGCGTACATCCTTTTGGTATACCCTGGCTGCCAATAGATCGGGTATGGCCCCTTCCAGTCCGTACCCTACCTCTATTCGCGTTTTACGCACATTCGGGTATACTGCGAAGAGTAGCCCATTTTGCTTGTCCTGCTGTCCAATACCCCATTCCTGAGCTATGTCCACCGTATAGTCTTCCATAATTTCATTATCAGGAAGATTGGTGATCAGGACTACGATCTCATTAGAGGTGCGCTGTGCATTCTCAACCAGAAGGCGCTCCAACTGCATTTTATCCTGCTGGCTGAGTAGACCTGTAAAGTCATTCACAAAGCCTGTATACTCCGGGAGTGCTCGCTGAGCCCAAATCTGGACTGGCAGCATGAACCCCAAGAGGAGGAGGCTAACTATACGATATATCATCCGGTAATTCATTCTTGTCATCTTCCGCTCTGGGAAAAAAGGTGGATAGTTGTTTCCCAATCTCCAAAATGGCTGTTACCAGCCCTTCTTTAAATTTCTCTTCCTTAAACTGGTTGGACATGTCTCCGGTAATTCCACCAAAGAAGCCCAAAGGTACTTTTTCATTTATCCCCTGATCTGCAATAATGGCAAACTTGTGATTCTTGAGGGCAAAGTAGATTAGTACCCCATTTCTCAGTTCTGTTTCGTGCATCTTCAGCTTCCTGAAAATACGGGTAGCACGCCTCAGAATATTTTTTCCGAAGAATGTATTCTCTATATGTACGCGTATTTCACCTGAGGTGTGTAGCTCAGCCTGTCTGATGGCTTCTACTATCTCCTTATCCTCTTCATCTGTGAAAAAACTACGTGCAGGGTTTTCAAACCAACTCATAATCGCATATAGATAGCTCCGGGTTTAAACCCGGAGCCAATGTATTTAAAATTCTACCTTAGGCGCTTGTTCAGTTCCCTGTGCACTTTGGAAATAGCTTACCTCATCCATCCCGAAGACTCCGGCCCAAATGTTATTGGGGAACAACTTCACCATGGTATTATGCGCTCTGGCCGCCTCATTGAAGCGATCTCTGGCTACGGATATTCTGTTCTCAGTTCCTTCCAGCTGTATTCTCAGATCACTGAAGCCTTCGTTGGCTTTTAGGTCTGGATAGCTTTCGGCTACTGACATCAGTCTGTTTAGGACCTGCCCCAGTTCGTTTTGGGCACTGGAAAAGCGCTCCATCAGTTCAGGATTCTCCAACACTTCTTTTGATACGGTCAATTGACCTACCTTGGATCTGGCTTCTGCTACCCCCGTTAAGGTTTCCGACTCAAAATCCTTATATCCTTTCACTGTTTCTACCAGGTTAGGAATCAGATCTGCTCTACGCTGGTACTGGTTTTCCACCTGCGCCCACTGAGCTTCTACTCCCTCCTGAGAGGTAACCATTTTATTATAGGTTCCCTTTGCATTAAAATAGATGATAGCGCCTATAACTCCCAGGCCTACCAAAAACCATAAACCTTTATTCATTTGTTCGTTGTTTGGGTGATTCTGTGTAGCGTAAACTTACGCATTCTTACCAATAATGTTGATGCGCTAAGCCTCCACAGGTCATCCGTTTCACTCATTGTTTTTTCTATAGTCGATTAGCTGCTAAAAATATTGTCTAATAATATTAGATTTATTGCTAAAATTATGTGTAAATCTAAAAATGTTAGTGTATGTTTGGATTAATGCTCAAAGGGTGAGCAAAGTAGGTGGTCAAGTAAAATTACCTAAAAAGAGTCGTCATGGCGGTGGGTTAATGCATTTGGACTTGCGGGTCAGCCGCCATCTCTGGCTAGGGAGGTCAATTCTGAGATCCCAGCCGACCCTTCAAGCAATCCCATACTAAGGTCGTTGAGGCTCTCGAAACGATAAAGCTAAATGGAACAATTAGCCCCTTCGAGAACCTCAGGGACCGTCCTACTCCAAGAAGTTAATATGGGGACGCTTTTTATGGATCACCTTCTTAACTATCGGATGAGAAATGCTAGAAGTACGTAACCCCCTCACGCTGTTGCGGAAGTATCCTGCCTTATATGTCAGAAGGGCAGAATACCAGTTGTGGATCATGCAGCTCCACAAGTTGTTGGAAGAAACAGCACAGGCCCAGATGAACAATCTGCCTAAGGAAAGAATAGAAGAACTTGTGCTTCATTTTTTATCACATTGTTTGGAAAGCTCTTTTCAAAAGGTAGACCAGAGCTTATACACGCATAAAAAAGGTAGGAGAAAGCCTCTAGTACTTTTGGTCGTACATCCGGATAAGCGGCAGGAAATGATCTCCAGAAGAGAATTAAAGAGAAAGGTCTTTATCCAATTATTGCAGTATTGTGCCCAACTCAATGCTAGGCAGTTTCCTGCGAAAATCCTCATCACCAATGTATATGAGTGGTATCTCTTTGACGAAGCTAGGCTACAGCACTTACTGGAGAAATATTCCTTGCCTGTGGAACTACAGGCTCAAGCGATATCTGAAAAGGAAAGTAGGCTACTACTTGAGAAATACCTTCAGCGACACCAAAAGGTCTTTCTTCAGGCACTTACTCCCTGGAATTGGAATTTATATGGACTTACTGATGTCCTGCAAGAACAGCCTCAGGAAGTAGTGGAAAGGCTTCTGAGTAGTTTTTCTCTGCTCAAGGAAGCCATAGGGCAAGAAGAATGGGAGAGGAGATTTTCTGATTTGCCAGAAAAAGGAGGTTCTGCTCCATCCGTTTCCCTTCCTGTTTTAGAAAAGGTACTTGCTCGCTTTACAGAACTAAACATAGAAGCAGACTATCAAGAGAGCATTCAGAGAACCTTTAGCCTGATCACCTGGCATCCCCAGCAAGCATGGATCATAGAAGAGACAGATCCGCAGCCCATAGATGCTGGAAGAATAGCTAGAACCTTCCTGAAGGATGAGAATGACAGGAAAGCCTTGCTTCCTGTAGATGAACAGCACGCTTATATCCGCACTCACATAGAAGATGCCATCAGAGAATACCTCAGGAAACATCATTCTGCCTGGAAAGAGAGAATCCGAAAGCCAGAAGATGCTTTCCTCCTAAGCAGAAAGGAAAGCAATGAAGCCTGGAAGCTGCTGAGAGAAATGAAGGTGGGAAATCCTGATATGAGAAACGGCTATCTGCTCAGAACTTTCGTACATACCCTCGTCCATTTTATGGCTAAGTATGGCGTCCTAAGGCTACCGGGTGGTGCATTTGTCAGAGAGGGAGAACTTTGGTGGGATGGCACTAATTGGCACATACATGCAAGTGCAGAACGACAAACTATTCTGCGGAAGGCCCTTTACCAACAGCTTTGCTATACTTATACTCAGCAGATCTTTGGGGTAACAGAACAGCCAAAGGTTAGAGCCAGATTTGGACTGGTGATCTGGATGGATCTGTGGACCCAGGCTCGCTACCTCAAAGCGGAAAAGCCAACCAATACGCTTTCTGTTTGGCAAGTCGCTCTCAAGCACCTATATGTGAAAACCTCCCTCCCTTATCGTATCAACCTCAGCATGAAAGCCGCTAAGGTACGAGAGCTGCAATCCTACACCCCGAAAAGCGGCCAACTTGAATGGAGAACAGCCATCCCGGAACTTTGGAATGAAGATGCCAGCTTTAAAGGATTTGACCTCATCCTCACCCAACCTACACCTAAAGGCTTTGTTGATGTTGGTAAAGAAGATAAGTCCATTCTGAAGCTTCGATACGACTCCTATGCTGCCCAGGGTAATCAGGCTTCCTGCATGGTGGAGCTCGGCTTGAGCTTGCTGAGAGAAAGCGGATCTGTCATGTCCATTCTGCCGTCCCGCCTGTGGACCGGCCTCAATCACCAGCGTTTTCAGGACTTTCTGGAGAAGTGGGAGCACGAAATAGAAGAAATTCTCGTAGAAGAAGGGAAGAGAAAAGACCAATGTCTCCTCCTCCTACATCCTGTCAAAGCATTAGACCCAACTACCAGCAAAAATCAGGGCTTACTGTTTCAGCAGTGAAGAGCAAATTAGATATTTTCGGTCGATACAATCGACCTCAGGCTAGAGAGCTATGACCCAATTTGAATTGAAAGAGAAAATAAAGAGAGTTCTAGGTGAGAATCTCGATTACCTTAAGGTAGGTCATAGGATTTTGGTGGAATTTAAAGAAAGTGGAGGTTCCCAAGACGAAGCTCTCAGAGAATTAGAAGAGCTAAGAAAATGGGTAGGTCCTGCCGATGAAGATAAAATTCTAGAGTTAATGGATTTCGTCAGCGGTTTTTGTAATCCAAAGTTTAGAATCTGGCAGACTAAGATTTAGACAACTTAACTCAGACCACCCAAGTGGTAGCTTGATTTAAAGATAAATGTGAGCCCAGTACTTTAGTTCTGGGTTCTTGTTTGGAAGGGGTTTTGTGTATTTTTCTATTAGTATTATCGACCTCAGTCGAAAGAAAAAAATGGTAAGATGCATCCAAAACAGGTAGAAAATTTGCTGAAATTAAGTAATGAAGAAAGGGTAGAGTTCTTCATTAGGTACTGTGCTGATTGGGAGGAAGTATGGGGCCTGGCTATTAACAACAGTAAATGGATCATCAAGATGATCCAT
>JBCBKZ010000236.1:0-7572 GCA_038520955.1 Bacteroidota bacterium
TACATGGTACTCATAGGAATCTTGATGTCAGAAAATACAAGATCCCTTTCTAAGAATGTGGTAATAAAGTTATCCCGCCAAAGCTGACTAGCCCTATCAGATTTTGCTAAGAATGAGGTAGGAAACCCTCCTCTTATCCAAAGTTGTTGTAGGTTTTTCTCTCCTACTTCCTGAAGACTAAATCCAGAGAGATATAGATACCCAATTCTCCCAGCTAGCGACTCCCCACTTTGTTGCTGGAGATTAGATGATGCACTACCTAAAATGAGATATTTTTGGTCAGGATTATTATCCACTAGATATCTGAGGAGTGGGAACAGTTCAGGTTTTCTCTGTATCTCATCTATCATGATAAGTCCCTTTAAGTTTTCTAGTGAAAGTTGGGGGTTATCTAGCTGGATTACATCTCTAGGATTTTCAAGATCAAAGATGTAGTCTGGTTTAAACCTTTTGGCTAGTGTTGTTTTTCCTACCTGTCTGGGACCTAGAATAGCTGTAACGGGGAAGACAGAAATGAGTTCTTGGATAGTTATCTCATGGTTTTTTCTTTGGACTAGTTTCATAGGCCATTATACGGAAAAGAGAATAAAATACCATGAAAATTTGGATTGTAAGTCCATATTTTCATGGGAAAAATCATTAAACTCAGAATAGCTGAGAAGATTCTCTACACATACTTCTTGTAAAAATTGCTACTCACCATCTTTCTCCTTATCCTCCGAGAAAAACTGTGAGAACTATCTTCATATGTTTATTGATTGGCCTGCTGGGACCAAATCTCTCAGGGCAAGAAGCTGATTTCAGCCCTTTAGCCCCCTTAGTAGGCAAAGTTTGGGTAGCAGAAGGAAATTGGGGAGATGGAAGCTCCTTTAAACAAGAAAAATCTTTCTCCTACCATTTGGATGAAGCCATCATTACCTCAGAATCTTTAGGATTTACAAATGAGGAACAGACCACGTATGGACCCAGAAACCATGGTGTATATTCCTGGGATGTAGAAACCAAGCAGATCTGCTTTAAAGAACATGATGTGTTTGGGGGCCTTACGGAAGGCATCGTCAAATCAGAAGGTCAAAACATCCTCTTCCAATATGAATATGGAGGCACTCAACTTACAGATGCCTGGCTATATGAGAATGATACTACTTATCAGTTTGTGGTAGGTACATATGAGGAAGGGAATTGGACTCAAAAATATCTGGAAACTTCCTTCTCACTCAAAAAGAGCTTTCGCAATCTGCCTGATTTTTCAACTTCCTTAAGCGGAAAGTGGACTTCGCATGCCTGGGAGGGGGAGTTGGAAGAAAACTGGCAGCTGGATCAGAATGGGCAGATGGTATCCACAGCCCTTTACCTGGAGAATGGAGATACCTTATACGCTTCCCAAACATTCATTCAGCACCTGTCAGGCGAATGGATTCTCTTATCTGTCATCGAGGACTCTCCTCCTAAAGTATTCAAAGCAATTAGTTGGGATGAGACAAAAATGGTATTCGAAAATCCGGATTATGAAAACCCCTCGAGAGTTACCTATGAGTTTGTAGATGATAATACCTTTCTGAGAACCATTAGCTGGAAGTTGAATGGTGTCCCGGATTCATATACCTTCCATTTTTCTCGCAAAGAATAAAAGCCTGAACCACATATTATGCTCCTCCAATACTTGATTCTCTTTCTATACTTTGGTGTACTGTTTCTCATAGGTCTGATTGCCACAAAAAGAATCAACAACATACAAGATTACTATGTAGGTGGGAAGAAGCTTGGCTACTGGGTAGTAGCTTTTTCTTCACGAGCTACGGGAGAGTCTGCATGGTTACTTCTGGGCTTGACGGGTATGGGGGCAGTGGCAGGCGTCTCAGCCTTCTGGGTAGTAGTAGGGGAGATTTTGGGAGTAGGGGTAGCCTGGTTTATTATGGCTAAGCCCTTCAAAAAGCTCACTGACCAATACGGCTCCATTACTATCCCTGACTATCTGGTCAGCCACTTTCAATCCAAGACGCACACCCTTCGCAAACTTGCGGCAGGCGCCTTAGTCATTTTCGTTACCATTTATGTGAGTGCACAGATAGATGCCACGGGAACTGCCTTTGAGTCCTTTCTGGGCTGGAATTATTATACGGGAGCTTTGGTAGGATTTTGTATAGTGGTAGCCTATATTTTTTCAGGAGGCTTTGTGGCAGTTGCATGGTCTGATCTTTTTCAGGGCTTACTAATGTTTGTTGGTTTGGTTCTCCTGCCGGTAGTAGCATGGTTTTATGTAACGGATCCTGGCTTATGGGAAGGCTTAAGAGAAATAGACCCAGGTTTATTGAATCCCTGGGGAAGTGGAGGGCTTACTACCCTCAATATCTTTACGCTCTTAGGCTTCATGATGATAGGCCTGGGCTTTATGGGCTCACCACAAATCTTTGTGAGGTTTATGTCCATCAAAGGAGAGGAAGAAATCAACAAAGGCAGATGGGTGGCCATTCTCTTTACTCTCATCACAGACTCTGCTGCTGTGATGGTAGGGCTTTTGGGGCGCTATTTATTCACCACCGAGGGAGTGGAGTTGGAATCTATTCTGGGAGCTAGCGCACAGAATGTACTTCCCATGCTGGTGAATGAGATTATGCCCACTCTGCTCATTGGACTGTATGTAGCTATCGTACTTTCTGCTATCATGTCTACCATAGATTCCCTATTGATGGTTGCTTCCAGTGCCGTAGCCAGAGATTTTTACCAACAAATTCTCCATCCAGACATAGAGGAAAAGAAACTCAGTAAGATTTCCAGAAGAGCAACTATTCTACTGGCTTTGGGAGCCTTGAGTATATCTTTACTCGTTTCTGTCTTATCTCCTGATAGGACCATTTTCTGGTTTGTGATATTTGGGTTTTCCGGTATAGCGGCTACTTTTTGTCCGGTCATCATTCTGTCCCTTTTCTGGAAAGGTTATACAGAGAAAGGAGCTATTGCTTCCATGATCACAGGTTTCCTCAGCGTTCCCATCTTCAAGTTTGGCTTTACCCGGATTCCTGAAATAGGCATTCTCTTTGAAAAAATGGATGTGATGCTTCCCTCTTTTGTGATGGCTTTTATCGCTGGCTTTGTAGTGAGTAAGCTGTCAAAATGAAAAAGACCAGAGAAAGTCCCCTGGCCTCAATCCTGTTGTTCAACTCTTCTATTCAGGATTAAAAATCGTCATTGATCTTCAAGTCTATGTTTGAAAGAATGGTATTAGCAAAGTCTGCCTTGGCAGTGATGTTTACTTTGACTTTTCGTTGGGTATAGACACGGACGGTAGTCTGTTCATCCCCTTCTTTAATTACCACTACTCTGGCTACTTCTCCCCAGCTAGCGACATTAGCCCTGCGAGATCCTATCATCATAAAGGTATTGGCATCTATCTTACTGGAGCTTTCCATAGAAAGACCGGATTCCAACATGGATTCTCTGGCTGCCGTCAATACAGGCTTAAACCCATGGTCAAAGGTGCGTGAGATCCCTGCGTGAAGGGGTGCGTTCTGAACTTTTTTCACTCCACCGAATAGTTGAGCTTGCATGCTTCCGGCGAACATCAGGAGCGCGATAAACAATAATGCCGTACGTGATTTCATTTTTTATGTCTTTAAAGGATTAAACTAGAGAGGATGATGAGTCAAAGCTACAGTCCGGCCTACCCCTAAACATCAGGTAAAAACCCTAATTCAGTTTGGGAGCTGATTATTGAGTAAGAAAGTGAGAGTTGAGTAAGCTTAATTTGGCTTAGATAAGGTCTTGTTCGAGTGCGATACGTACCAGGGAGGCCGTATTTCTGGCACTGAGTTTTTCCAGCAGATTGGTTCGGTGAGAATCTACTGTCTTTATGCTGATGTGAAGTTGAGAAGCTATCTCGCTATTGGTGAGTCCTTCTACGATTAAGGCAAGTACTTGCTTTTCTCTTCGGGTGATCTTAGGAAGGTAACTGGTGTCTTCATCAGGTTCTTCTTCCTTCTGTAGTTTTTCAGACACAGCTTCCGCCAGAAATATTCTCCCCTCCATCACAGCTCGAATCCCTGCTAATAACTCATCCTTATCCGTATTCTTAAATAAGTAGCCACGTGCACCAAGTTCAATAAGGGCAGAAATGCGTTCCTTCTCCTGATGCATAGTCAGGATTAAAGGTTTGACGGTAGGGTAGGAATGTGGCAGCTCTTTACAGATCTCTTCTCCACTCATTCCCGGCAATTCAAGATCCAGTAAGAGCACATCCACTTGTTGACGGCGGAGGATGTGGAATACCTCAGGTCCGGTTATAGCCTCTCCTACCACCCGCATATCTGCCTGACCCCTAAGCATGGATCTTAGACCATCTATCAATACCTGGTGATCTTCTGCTATGAGGATATTGATCATAGGGGAATGTGTATCATGGTGGAGGTTCCTTCTCCGGGATCCGAATCTATATCAAGTGTGCCTTCCAGGGCATCTACACGAGAACGTATACTTTGCATACCTATGCCATCATGGATCGCCTGAGGATCAAATCCCACTCCGTTATCTTCTACCGTAATTTCGAGAGAATCTTCATGCTGGGCTAATTGTACCTGTACCTCTGTAGCCTTGGCATGCTTGAGAATATTATTCATAAGCTCTTGAAGAATACGATAAATCATGGCCTCCTTTAAGGCAGGTAAAGAAGCGGTAACCCGTAATGCCTGAAAGCTAGTGTCAATTTTGCCAGAAGATCTAATTTCCTCACACAGTTTTTCCACAGACTTAACGAGCCCGAATTTATTCAGCGTATATGGGCTCATATTGTGAGCTATTCTCCTTACCTCTCCGTAGGCATTGTCTACCATTTCAGTAGTAGCGCTTTTAAAGTCAGTCTGTTTAGAGGCATTATCCCAAGCCTCAATTCTCATTTTCACAGCAGCAAGGGTAGTCCCTAAGCCATCATGCAGATCTTTCGCTATGCGTATTCGTTCTTCCTCCTGTCCTTTGAAGGTGGCATTCAGCGCTACTAATTTCTGCTGTTTCTCCAGCTCTCGGACTTTTTGGGCTTCCAGTTCTCTTTCCTGGTCAGAAATCTTTTGGGCTTGTCGGGAAGTACGTATCAGGAAAAAAGCTATCAAACCTATAATCCCTATCCCAAGAGCTGCTCCGTAGTTGATAGTTCTACTTCTTTGGAGGGCAAGCTGATTGACAGCCTGATCCTTTTGGAGAACTGCTATTTCTTTCTCTTTCTGTTCCGTCTGGAACTGCGTCCTTAACATGAGTAGCTGCTCATTCTTTTCAATGCTGTTAAGAGAGTCTCGGAGATTGATATATCGCTCGCTGTATAGAGAAGCATCTTTATATTCTTTCAAGCCCCTAAGGGCTGAAATCATAGCCCTTAATGCATGACTTTCCATGACAGGGTTACCTAACTCTTTATAGAGATTTAGGGAAGTTTTCGCTATCTCCAAGCCCTGTCTGTAGGCCCCTCTGGCAGATAGTGCCAGACTATATTGAGAATAGACAAAAGCTTTTTCCTGAGGGAAGTTGTACTGTTCTACCAGGTTCTTACCCTGAAGTGCATAATGCGCTACACTATCAAATTTTCCTAATTGGAGAAATCCATCTGCAACATTCCCAAAAGACATTACCAGAAACTTAGGGTTTCCCAATTTCTGATAGCTTTGATGGGCCAATAAGAAGTAGGATAGGACCTCTTCTTTATCTCCTTCAATTCTGTAAGTATTCCCCAAATTGGTATAGATGTCAGATAAAAAATAAGGGTCATCTACCTCTTTAGCCAAGGCTAATGCTTCATGTAGAACCTTTCTGCCTGCATCAGAATTCTGGGTTCTAATAAGAATACTCCCTGTGTTATTTTTATTAATGATGGTAGAGAAGGTGTCATTAACGGCTTCGAATAGGATACTAGCCTTTTGAAGGTAGTCCAAGGCCGTGAAGAATTTCCCCTGCATATTATGGACATTCCCAATGTTATTAAACATGGCAGCCTTATGTCTCAGCTCCACGCTGGTATCCACCAGACCTAAGGATTCAAAATACTTTTCCAGCGCCTGTTCCCATTCTGCTTGATTATAGTGGATGGCGCCCTGATAGGCTACCCCCTTAGCCTGCCCTAGTTCATATCCTATATCATTACTGAGTTCACTTGCTGCGCCATACAGTCTATAGGCTTTTTCGGGCTCTTGCAGCTCAATGGAGTACAGATAGTCATACAAGGCAGTGATGGCTGCCTCATTTTTTTCTTCCTGCTCCAGGGAGAGTAAAACAGAGTCAAGTTCTGTCTGACTAAATGCGTAAAAACTGAATAAAAGAAATACAATGAGATGTGATAAAAGAGCTTTTATCATGTACATAGAATCTTGTGTGGCGGTCGTGTATCTCCTCATTCTCCTCTCGTCTAGCCTAAAATAGGGCTTTTACCTGATTTTTGGTCAAAAACTTCACGATAGTTTTATCCCACCTTAAGTACAAAAGTTACCTCCCTCAACCTTAATGAAGCAATAACATGAAATTCTATATCTATGTATTTTTATTCATTAGCTCAGTCTTTTCCACCTCTGTAATGGGCCAAGACACCCAAGGCTTCCACTTTCAGGCCGTAGTCAGAGATGACGCTGGAAACCCTATGCCGAATAAGAAAGTTACTCTCGGCTTTGAAATTGCCCTTCAAAGCCCAAGTATAGGGCAGCGTTATGTTGAGACGCATACTACAGAAACGAATTCTCTAGGGCTGGTCCAAGCTACCATAGGAAAGGGAGAATCAAATGGGAATTCCTTTGAGGCAATAGATTGGGGGAAGGGGAACTACTACTTAATGGTAGAAATAGATGGAGAACCAGTGGACACGACTTTGTTTGAGGGCGTTCCTTATGCCAAGGTGGCTACTAATATGGAGCTGCAAGATTTACAGAACGTAGATTTTGACGCACCCAGAGTGGGAGATGTATTGCAGTGGAATGGAGGAGATTGGGTTTCCATAGCTGGAGAGGAATTAGAAACGGGAGATGCCGACCGTACCAATGAGATTCAGACTCTCCTCTTTAACCAGAGTGATAATAGTCTACGCCTAACCAAAGTAGATGGGACCATCAGCCTGGATAAGTTTGTCTCTCCCTGGCAGGAAGCAGATACCAGTGGGAGAATTTATTTTCCAGACAGAATAGCGTTGGGACATAGCAATCCGCTTGCTCAATTACACCTGAAAGATAGAGTGATCCCCATGGATGATTTTAGGGAATATCCCTTTGGGCAACTTAGGCTTACTGGAACTGATAATCAGGGAAAAACCCTCACAGTCTTTGATGGCTCCCTAGATGATAATTACTGGTCCATGTTCACAGAAAGTGCTTCTTCATCCGCAGCCTTCAGAATTTCTCACAGCGAACTGGGAAATACATTTACCATCAATAATCAAGGGAATGTGGGAGTAGGAGTCATTAATGCTGAAGCAAAACTGGAAATTAAAGGACCTTTTACAGATGAAGGTCAGCTAAAAATAACGAATATTAGTGATAATAAAACCAGATTAACTTTTGGGAACTCAGTAGATAAAAACTTCTGGTCTATAGACGGGAGCATTGGAGATCC
>JBCBKZ010000237.1:0-7561 GCA_038520955.1 Bacteroidota bacterium
TTTTGGCATGAGTCATGCCAAAAATTGGACTTAACTGGGGGAATATTTCCCTGCATTATGGTCTAAATATTCAATATGGTTTAAATATCCAAAGCGAGTTTAATCGCCCGCATACCTTATCTTTTACCTATTCACTATTTGTTGATTCTTTAAGAAATTACAAAGAAAAGAGAAGGAGGATTTTACGATAGCAAAATTCTGAAGGTTATAAATTGAGAAAGGCAAATTTGTTAGATTTAAAATCTTCCATGAGTTAATTCAGTAAGAACATTCTTCTAGAGGAAGATCAAAGCTATAGATCAACTCATTCTCTATGCTGTAAATCTCATAGGTAACCTTAGGATTTGAGCCTTGGAGCTGAAAAGTCAGCTTACCAAAAGAATTGGTAGCATTATATCCGAATAGAGACCCTTCCATTATAGGATGGTAATGCGTATTGGTGAGCCTGGAACTACTAAACTCATACAGAGGGTAGCCCTCCTTTCTATCAATCTTCCATAGATCTGACCTATGTCGGTCTGCAGATAAAAGAAAAACGCCTTGGATCTTATGCGCATGTAGAAAGGAGAATAAGCTCATGCGCTCTACTTTGTAGCCTGCCCAGGTATCCATTCTCCCTTCCATCTCTGGTTTGGCACTATAGGACCAGGGAACAGGAGAGATGATCACTTTGAACTTGGCCGTAGATTTCAACAAGCGTTCCTGAAGCCACTCCCTTTGCTTCAGTCCCAGCATACTCGGTTGTTTTCCTGTACTATCTTTCACAAAGCTCCCTTCCCTGTAATATCGCCCGTCCAGAAAGAAAAAGTCCACTTGTCGATTGGGTAGCTCAAAGAAGGCCCCTGCCAACTCACTTGGCCCACCATAGCCGGGATTTACCCACTGCTTCTTGAACATAGCAAGAACTTCTTTCTTCCAAGCCGGAGAATCAGGGTCTGGCGTTCCATACTCATCATTATCGCCAAAATCATGGTCATCCCAAATGGCATATATAGGCGTATTAGCCATCAGATTTCGCCAATGGCCTTCTGATTGTCTTCTGTGGTAACAGTATTGCTGAACATAGGGTTTCTCAGGGTAATCTATGTATACATTATCGCCTAGCATGAAGAGAGCATCTGGTCTGTGAGAAGCTATGGTACTCCACATATGATGATGCCATGGGATGAAGGCTGCCCCTCCACCAAAGACTATTGAAAGTGGTTCCCCTCTAAAAGGTATTCGAAATTGATAGGCTTCTTCAAATACTTTTCCCCCTACTTTCAGCTTGTAGAAGTATTGTTGCCCAATTTCCAGGTTTCTGATCTTTAGGGAAATTATGCCCGTTTGGCTATCACTTATCCCACTCACACGCTGCGTAAAAGCAAATCTTTTATCTCGGCTGTACAAAAGAGTTACTTTTTCTCCTGCCCTGGTTCTCAGCCACACCTGAAGCTGTCGATTTCGGATACCTCCCAGCATAGGTCCATGATAGAGGCCAGGGTCTTTGTCCTTCATATATTCCTCAAAGCCGGGCAACTGCTGGACCTTTTGGAGGTAGGCAGCTCCGGGAATCAAATATCGCTCGGCAGGAAGTCGCTTTTGCAGAGATTGACGGATATAGAACAGGCTGCTGTCAGCTATCTCCAGTTGGGCATAGGCCAGAGCCTGAATAAAGTCAGCTTCGGCATCCGGTCCCTGCTTCCGTGCCTGTTCTATGGCTACCATAGGATCTCCTTCCATCACCTCAATGAGGTAGCGGGTGATGCCCACCTTCCGATTATACCAGTCCTTATCATTATGGGTGTAGGGAGTTTGAAGAGGTTGACCCATTAATTGGCTTACCATCATGAAGAGGACAAGGTGAGAGGTACACCTGTAAAGTGTGCTAAAGGTCATATGTCAAATTTTCAGACAAGAGATCTTTCTCTAAAAGAGGGGGGAAAAGGAAAAATCTCCCTGCCTGCCATGATTTCTTCTCTTCATTTCTGAATCCAAAGTCTCCCCACTCAAGCTTTGTGTAAGCTTAACTCATAATACTACCTACTAACGATGAAGCAACTAACATTTTGGACTCGCCTATTGCTGGCTTTAGTGATTACAGCAAGTTTTGGAGAGCTGACGCTCAAGGCTCAAGAAGAGGAATCACAGAATCTGCTGAATTACGTGGACCCTTTCATAGGGACTAGCGGAAAGGGGAACACACATCCGGGGGCTGTAGTCCCTTGGGGAATGGTAGCCATCAGTCCCCACACCTTTGATTTCCAAAAGAAAATTTTCCCGACCTGTTTCAGTGCTGATTCAGTTAACATTTACAGCTTTGGCATTATGAACCTCTCAGGGGTAGGTTGTCCGGGTAGTGGAAGTGTCCCTATCAAGGTGATGCATGGAAATTTCTCTATTGATCCCGCTGTATCCAGGTCTACCTTTTCAGAAACCATAGCTAGCCCAGGTTTCTTTTCAACGCTACTGGAAAAGCACAAGATAAAGGTTGAAATCAGTGCTACTGAAAGATCCGGCATACTTTCCTTTGCTCTCCCATCAGGAGAGAATCATTTCTTTCTGGACCTGACTGCAAATCAGGGACACAAAAAAGGGGGAGAAGTTTGGCAGCTCTCTAATAAAGCTTTTGGGGGCTTTCAAAAGGAAGGCAATTTCTGTGGTAGTCCAAATGACAGCAGAATCTATTTCTACTTGGAGGTAGACCAGCCTCCTTTCAGCACGACTTTACTAACCTCCTCTGTTACAAATTCACCAGAACTAGCAAACACCATAGAAGGTCCTAATGGGGTCAGAATTTCCTATGGTCAGGCTGTACCTTCCAAAGTGGAAATAAGGGTAGGCATCTCCTTCGTATCGGTGGAGAATGCTCAGGAGAATCTCCAACAAGAGCAAAAAAGCAAGTCCTTCCAGAACATCAGGGAAGAAGCAGAAAGTTACTGGCAACACATGTTGGAAAGAGTCATGGTAGATGGAGGATCTAAGGATGAAAAAGTAAAATTCTATACGGGGCTGTATCATAGTCTATTACATCCCAATATTCTTAGTGATGTAAATGGTCAGTACCCTGTCATGGAAGGAAAAACAGTAGGGACCTCTCCAGATGTGCCTCGGTATACCACTTACTCTCTTTGGGATACCTATCGGACCCTTCACCCCTTACTGACTCTATTGTATCCGGAGAAACAAGAACAAATGGTTAACAGCATGCTAGGGATGTATCAGGAATCCGGCTGGTTACCGAAGTGGGAACTGTTCGGAGCTGAAACGGCTGTTATGGTAGGAGATCCTTCAGTCCCCGTCATTGTAGATTCATACCTAAAAGGCATACAAAATATAGATACTGATCTGGCACTAGAGGCCTTCCTAAAAAGCGCAAATACAGAAAGTAATAACAGACTTCGACCAGGAAACGCTCAGTACCTGAGCTATGGCTATATCCCCATAGATAAGCGAGGTGGTGATCCGAAAAAGTTTCATTGGGACAATGGCATCGTATGGGGACCCGTAAGTACCACGCTTGAGTATAACCTGGCGGATTGGAATATTGCTCAGTTCGCGGATGCCATGGGGAAGGATGAACTTACTCAGACCTTTCTGGATAGAAGTCAGTCCTTTGTTTCAATGTATGATGTAAATACAGGGTTTTTACGGCCGAAAAATGCCAATGGAGAATGGATGACCCCTTTCAATCCGCTTGACAGGTATTTTGACATTAGATGGAAAGGTAGCGGCGGTAGAGGATATGTAGAAGGTACTGCGTGGAACTACCTCTTTTTTACCCCCCACGGTATTGATACGCTCATTAATCTGATGGGCAAGGATCTTTTCCTGACTAGACTGGATAGCGTTTTTTCTGCTGGCTACTTCGACATATCCAATGAACCAGATATCAGTTACCCATTCCTTTACAACTACTTCCCAGACCAGACCTATAAAACTTCTTTGATGACAAAAGAGATCATCAAGGAAGAATTTACCACCGCAGCAAACGGTATTCCTGGTAATGATGATGCAGGCACCCTGTCAGCCTGGTTGGTATTTGCAATGATGGGCATGTACCCTGACTGTCCAGGAAGTCCAAGGTATCAACTCTTTGAACCAAGTTTTGACCAGGTAGAATTAAGCTTGAATCCGGCTTATCATAGGGGAGAGAAATTCCTAATTAGAAAAGAATCTTCCAGTGGGTCTAAGGAGGAAAGAGTAAACAGCATTTTCCTTAATGGAGAGTTGCTGGACTTCCCGCTAATTTCGCATGAGGCACTTACAACTTCAGGAACATTGGTAGTGAATTTGGCAAAGGATAAGGACTTATGATGAAGCGGCTTTTCATCACTATAGGCTTACTTGGATTTATGAGTTTTACCTATTCACAGTATGAGAAAATCCACCTAGATAATGGGAAGGTATTTCTTCAAATGGAATTACATAATTCCGCCATCAGCGAATTCCGATTTAAAGATGGGAAGTTAAATCCTTTAAGCTGGGTCTTGCCTAAAGAAAGAATGCCATTAACCCATCGCGAAAACCCCTCTTTTAGGGGGCATTTCATGGCCTTGGGTAATTGGGCGGTACCGGGTGAAGGCGAAGAGGAAGCCGGAATTGTAGTCTATGGGGGTGTGAACACGTATCATTGGGATATTCTCCAAGCTGCAACAGAGACTCAGGAGGGTGTCTATCTAAAAACGGCTTGTACTACCGGCTTAGAAGGCTTGAGAATAGAAAGAGAAACGCTACTTCATAGGGAGAAATCTCTGGTAGAAATTCAGGAAACTATAACTAACCTTCTTCCCATCGGGAGAGCCTACCAATTTCTTCAACATCCAACCATAGGTCCTCCATTTCTGGATGAGCATTTAGTGGTGAATAGCAATGCCTCAAAGGGATTCTTTAATAGAGGCCCCTTTGCAGCTGACAGGATAAAAATACCAGAAGAGGATGTGTATGATTGGCCGATGGCCATACTTCCTGAAGGGGAGCATAATCTGGAGAAAACGCTTGGGTACGGAGATGGCTTTCTGTCTACCCATATCTTCCCTGATTCCGCTACACAGGGATGGGTGACTGCCCATAATCTCAAACAAAATCTACTGATTGGATATGTCTTTTCAACAAAGGACTATCCATGGATACATTTTTGGCAAAGAAGCACAGATGGAGTCCTTGAAGCCAGGGCTTTTGAGTTCGCCAATGTAGGGATTTCAGAGCCTATCCGAGATTTGATAACTTCTGAAAGCCATTTTCATGGTAGGTCCTCCATTGAATTTCTGGATGCTGGAGAAAGCCAACATAAATTCTACTTCATGTTTCTGTGGAAACCTCCACAAGATCTCCAAAGAATAAAGGATGTAAGTGTAATTGGCAAAGAGGTGCGTATCTCCTTTGAAACGAGCCAAGGGGAAGAGAGCGTTACCCTCTAGGCAGAGCATATTCTACCTCTAAATAAAGATGGGAATTATTCTACTCATAGCTAAGTGTGTTTAGATATACCTTTTCTTCCATTATTATTTCTCTAGCACGGGTTTTACCATGCTTTGATGCTGGAAAACTATACCTGTTTCCCATTGGCTCTGATGGGGGTGCTTGCCTTTATGTTCCTTCAGACCTATGCTAAGCTTAAAATCATCTGTAGGAAAGTCCAGTCGGATGAGGATATGATTGATTCCTCCTTGTAAGGGAAGTTCTACGTTGTGGGCCATGGGCCATTTACGCTTAAGTGTAGCAGCGTATGCTAGTTCGCCATTTAACCACACCTTAGGAAAGGCATTTACCCCAAAGGATAGCCATGAACAACCAGCTACAGGAAGTGTCACTTCTGAACTTAAGAAGATGGTACGTTCTCCTTTCCCATAAAAATACTCACAAAGGTCTATTTCTAGGGAAGAAGGAAATACCAGCTGCACATCATACTCTACACTCTCAAGAGGAGCAAAACGAATCTTTTCTATTTCTTCCCAACTAAGCCATTCTCTCTCAGTATCCAGTAGGTCATGGTTCATATAAGCAGCTGAAGGCATGGAAGCCAGGCCATGATCAGGATAGGCAGGATCCATGGGGACAAGGGAAGGGTTATCGTGTATGAAAGGCCCAACCATCTTCCAGCTCCCGTAAAAGGGAATACCTTTTGTGTGCCTTTCTCCATTAATCACCACATGATAGGGCAAAGTAGTAGGTACCCGTTCTCCAGAAACTATTCTCCTGTAAGCATCATCCTTTAGGATTAACTCAGCATGGAAGTGAAGGTCTTTCTCAGTAGGCAACTGAGTAAGGGAGAGCAGTTCGAATACATCGGATTCTATCTCCAAACTTTCTACTTGCCAATCTTGCCTAAAAGGTTCTATCTCAACCTTAAGCTTGACTGGTCTTCCTGCCATGAGCTTAGCCTCCTCCTGCACTGTCGAAACCAGATGGTAGGACGGAATAGGAAAGGTAAGCTGGGCAGGTACATGAGTAATTTCCATGTAGGTATTCATCTTAGAAAAAGAGGCTCCCACCAGACAGCTTTGAAGGGTCAAATCCTCTATAGACTCAGGTATCTCTATGCCCCGAATCTCAGGACTAACAACTAACTCATCCCCTACTCTTTTCTTCCAGATTTCAGGAATGGTATTATATCCCTGAATAATCCCTGTGATAGCAGCAGCAGTAGCCACAATACAATCACTATCATGTCCAAAATGGAGGGAATTCAAGATGGTATCAAAGCTATCTCCATATGCCATTATGGACAAAATGGTAAACCCAATATTCATTGGGGCTGAAGTAAAATCTGCATCTCCCCATCTGCTTTTGATTCTACTGGCACATCCAGCTTCACCAAACTTGTTGTACCAGTCTATGACATTACCCACCAACTTATAGCATAAGCCTTCCTCAGGAATATAGGTAAGTGCCTGTTGAAGAATAGTAGGGATATCATCTTCAAAAAATGCGAGGGACGCGCAAGCTGAAAGAAACTGTTCTGTCTCCACAGAAAAACCTGTGTGGTCCAGGGTACTATCCATACGCGCATAGAAGGCTGCCTTCTCAGGGTCACCCGGCCAAACCATCCCCCAGATTTCACTTCTGATAGGAGAGCCCATGCTTTGGGACCAGTACCCATTGCTATGTCTCCCGGTGTCAGGATTGTCCAGGCCACATGCCAGGTTCCTGCTAGCTATGCCATATTCATTCCAGGGGAAGTCTACATGCTTTCGCCAATGCTCAGCATAATCCCCCTCACGTACCCAGGGGCCTTTTAGCTTTAACATGTCCAGCCACAGAATCTGTAAATCCAGATCATCATTAGGGAAGGTATTCTCAAACAACTCATCTGTAATCACGATCTCATTGAAGGTTTTAAACCCTTCAATGGGAGCACCCAAAATCCCTCCTGCACATTTTCCTACCCATCCTCCTCTAACTTTATCCAAATAGGTGTCAAAATGTATTTCCTTCTTCATAATTCTACCTTTTCATGCTCTCCTGAGTAAGAATCTCTGGTGTAGTTTTACTCAATCAAAAAAGCTATATGCAGAAAGAAACTTCTTTGGCTGGGCAAAAAACTTCTTTGACTTTCCTAATCAGGAGTTATGAGTGAGGT
>JBCBKZ010000238.1:0-7498 GCA_038520955.1 Bacteroidota bacterium
ATGTCATTCCAATTCTGAATTTTTCCAGTAAGGATATCCTCTAATTCAAAATTGGAATGACATCAATCCTAAGGGAAAAAAGGAGAAGATCACCATTACCTTTGATAATGCACAGTCTAGTACCCTGAAGTTTCTCAGGGACAGTATACTGGTAGAAAGACAACTCACAACCGAAAATATTTTTGCTTCAAACTCTAATCCGGAAGTAATAGACTACGTTGCCCAATCACCCAACGCCCTTGGAATAATCGGGGTGCCCTGGATCAGTGATCAGGATGATGATAAAGCTATCGGGTTTTTGGAAAAAGTGAATGTGTTAGGGATAGTCCCTGAGTATGAATGCTCGTTTAGCACTGAATATGCGGCCTTTCAACCGTATCAGGCTTTCATTAAACAAAATTGTTATCCATATTCACGGGGGATTTACACCATTCTAAGGGAATCTAAATTTGGACTTGGTTCAGGTTTTGTAGCCTACCTGGCACACGATCAGGGCCAACGGATATTTCACAAAGCCGGCCTGGTACCCGACCAGGGGATCACCAGAATAGTCAAATTCCCTTCCAAAGCAGAACAGTCGGAAGCACAACAATAACCCAAAAAGATTTTACTGTTATTACCTAACTTAATTTATTGAAACTCAACTATTAAATTCTAACATTATGCTTAAACGCTTGTTTGTTCTCGTTGTGTGCGGGCTATTTGTGGGCAGCTTTCAGCTGAGTGCCCAGTCCCTGGACGAGGCTAAATCATTGATTAATGAGGAGAACTATTCTGAGGCCGTTCAAGTATTGAATACGCTTATAGGTCAGGAAGATGATAATCCTGAATTCTATTACTGGAAAGGAACAGCTCTTTTTGAAGCTGGAGACTTTAGCGGTGCTGACAATGCTTTCAGAGCGGGTATCAAAGCTAAAAACCGTTACCCATACAACCACGTAGGTATCGCAAGACTGCTCATCAAAGAAGGGAAGTCTTATGAAGCTGATGAGATCCTCACTAAAAAAGCGCTTTACTACGATAAAGGTAGAGATGTAAATGTGAAGTTTGCTGTTGCAGCTGCTTACATTGAAGATAAAGAATTCAAGAAAGCTGAGGTATTCCTACTACAGGGACAGTCTGAAGCTCCTGATAACCCAGCTTCATACATAGCCCTGGGAGACTACTACTACCAGAAAGACGTAGCTGAGTTAGCCCTGGACCAGTACATGAAGGCCATTGATCTGGCTCCTGAATTTGTACCTGGATACACCAGAGTAGGTCAGATGAAGATTGAATCTCAGGAATATGATGAGGGTGCTAAGTACCTGAACAAAGCCATAGAGCTTGATCCTGAATTTGCTCCTTCTTACAAGTACAGAGGAGAGCTATGGTTGAAAGCCAAGCGTTTTGAGCAGGCAAGAGACGACTATAAAAAATATGTTGAGTTGGCAGGTAATGACCTGGCTGCCCGTATCCGTTACGCAAGTTTCCTCTTCCTGAGCGAAAACTATGATGAGGCTATCTCTGAGCTGGAGACCCTTAAGCAGGATACCATCACTAATGTAATGAGACGTCTTACTGGTATGGCTTACCATAAGCAAGGTGATCAGGATAAGGCTAAGGCTAATATGGATGACTACTTCGCCAATATTAAGCCTGAGTACACCATTAAGGATGACTATGAAGCTTATGGCCGTATCATGCTGGCACAAGGAAATCTGGAAGAAGCGGACAAGAACTTCGACAAAATGGTTTCTTTTGATGCTGAGAACGTAAGCGTCTACGAGAAGCTGGCAAGTGAGTTTGAAGCCTTAGGGAAAGCTGCCAGAAAAGCAAAAGACAAAGAAGCTGCACTCGAAAACTATGGAAAGGAAGCTCACTACAGAGAGTTATTCCTGGATAATTCTGTAGCTAAGAGCTTGAAGCTTTATTACACTACTGCCAAAGCTAACTTCTATTCTGAGAACTATGAGAAGGCTGAGCAGTACTTTGATGAGGTACTTAACCTCAAGAATGACTATACGCCTCCTTATCAGTTCCTGATGCAGATGGCTTATAAGGAGGATCAGGCTATCAAAGCTGCTGATACTTCTGCTGTTTCATGGGAGGTAAAAGGACCAGCTGAAAGAGTAGTGGCTGCATTTGGTGAGAAAGCACCAGAAGAATTGAAGAAGTCAGAAAGAAACCTGATTCTTACTTCATACGAGATCCTGGCTAACTACAACTTCGATCCTAATGGAGATGCTAACTATAACTGTAGTGCAGCAAAGCCATTCATCGACAAGATCTTAGCCATTGATCCTGAGTATGCTCGTATTAAGCCACTTACTGACTACTGTGATCAGTTCTAAGCTTAAGCAGAGAACCATATAAAATCTACATGCGTTAAGCATATAGCCCCTGTCAATTCTGACAGGGGCTTTTCTTTGTATCTATATGTGAGAATGATCTACAGAAGCGAAAGCTGGTAAGCTCTCTCATTCTTCCCTTCATAGAAGTTCAAATAAGACTGATTTACGATTCTGTTTCCTCCTCTGGTAGGATAGTCTCCTGAGAAATACCAGTCTCCGCCATGTTGTGGAAGGGCATTGTGAAGTCCTTCTATGGTCTGGTACATTACTTCCAGTTCATAAGGGAAATCAACAGGTCTCACTATTTCCGCTATCTTGGCGGAAATCTCTTCCTGTGTGAAAGGTTCATAAATGGCTTTGACATAATTTTCCTCCCGCATACGGCCGTCCTCTTTCATTCCTTTGATCCGCTGATACACCTCTTCTTTCACTTTGGATAGCCCCCTGTCTTCCAGTAAGGCTATGGCAGCCTGAAAAGAAACCAGCCTCTCTATCTGGGACATATCTATGCCGTAACAGTCAGGATACCGGATCTGGGGAGCAGATGATACGATGATGACCTTCTTGGGTTTAAGTCTGGCCAAAATCTGAAGAATACTCTTCTTCAGGGTAGTCCCTCTCACGATTGAATCATCAATACAAATCAGGGTATCTTTTCCTGTTTTGATAATCCCACGTGTAACGTCATATACGTGAGCTACCAGGTCATTACGTGAAGAGTCATCAGAGATAAAGGTTCTCATTTTCACATCCTTACTGATGACTTTATCCACCCTTGCCCTTTTCGCCAGGATGGCTTTAAGTTTTTCAGGATCTACATTCGATCCCATTTTCTGGATTTGCTTAAACTTATGCTCGTTAAGCCATGTTTCCAGCCCTTTTACAAGGCCCAGAAAGGCACTTTCTGCAGTATTAGGGATAAAGCTGAATACGCTGTTATCCAGGTCATAATCCAGCTTCTCTAGTAAACGAGGGACTAACTCTTTCCCTAAATCTTTTCTTTCCTGATAGATATCTACATCACTTCCACGAGAGAAATAAATTCTCTCAAAAGAACAGCTTTTCTTTTCCAGTTCTTCCTTAAAGAATGGCTTACAGGTGATCTTCTTGTTACTTCCTTTAACAGCAAAAACATGCCCGGGAGGTACCTCCTGAACCTCTTCAGGCTTCAGGTTAAAAACCGTACAAATAGCTGCACGCTCTGAGGCGGCTATGGCTATTTCATCATTCGCATAATAGTAACATGGGCGTATTCCATTGGGGTCTCTCAGCACAAACATATCCCCATTGCCTAAAATACCCCCGATGGCGTACCCGCCGTCCCAGGCCTTAGCAGCCTGCTTCAGTACACGGGTGATGTTAAGGTCATCTGCTACCAGCTGAGAAATCTCATGATGGGTAAATCCTTCTTTCTTGTACTTCTTGACTAGCTGGTCATATTCTATATCCAGAAAGTGGGCTATTCTCTCCAGCATGGTCTCAGTATCTGTGAGATGCCTGGGATGTTGCCCTAACTCTACCAGTTTTCTAAATAGATAATCTACATTGGTGAGGTTGAAGTTTCCTGCCAGCATGAGGGACTTATTGGCGTAGTTACTGGTACGAATGACTGGGTGGCAGTTATTCTCCCCATAACTCCCATGTGTTCCATACCTTAAGTGGCCCATCAGCACCTCACCCGCGTAATCAAAGTTTTGCTTAAGGGTACGAGGGTCCTGATAATCTTCCGGGAACCTCTCTTTGAACTCGTCCATTCTCTCCCTCAATTTCCCGAAGAGGTGTGTCCACGGATTGGCCACTGTAGTCCTCATTCTTGCGTGATAGGGTTTGCCAGGTTTCATGTCCAGCTTTATACACCCTATCCCTGCACCATCCTGCCCCCTGTTACGCTGCTTTTCCATCAGTAGGTACAGCTTATTTAGCCCCCAGAGGGCAGAGCCATACTTTTCCTGATAATATTCCAGAGGTTTAAGTAATCTGATTACCCCTATTCCGCATTCGTGTTTTATTGGATCACTCACGCTGATTTTGTTATTAAGAATGAGCCCTACTCTCCTATTTTGCTACCCAAAGTTAAAGAAACAGTTACTTAAATATGCATAAAATGTTACGAGCTGTCAGTCGAATATTATCGAAACTTTCTGCTATTCTCTTTTATTGCATAAAAAGCCCCTGTAAATTCACACCCAAGCGTAATAATTAGTCCTTTTTATCAACAAATAGTCAGAGGATGATCTGGCTTACAGATGAAATATCGCCTAGTATATGGAAACCGTTCAGATCAAGGATAAAAGCTTTAAACTATACATCTCCAAAGAACAGCTTCAGGCAAGAATAGCAGAGCTCGCCTCCGAGATTAATGAAACTTACAGTGGGAAGGACGTAATCGTTCTACCAGTTCTGAATGGTGCCTTTATGTTCGCCTCAGACTTTGTAAGAGCGCTTACCGTACAGCCTGAAATACAGTTTGTGAAGGTATCTACTTATGGAGATGGATTAACAAGCTCAGAGCATGCAAATGTACTGCTAGGCCTTAATAAAGGAGTTTCTGGCAAGGAAGTAATCATAGTGGAAGACATAGTAGATACGGGCTATACGCTTCAGTTTTTACGACAATATCTTTCCTCTATAGGTGCCACTTCTGTCAAGATGGTTACCCTTTTATTTAAGCCTGATAATTTTCAGTTTGACAACCCACCTGAATACCAGGGGTTTGCTATTCCTTCAGACTTCGTCGTAGGGTATGGTTTGGACTATGCCCAAAAAGGAAGAGAACTGGAGGCTATTTACACCCTGGTTTAATCAACTTCAGGTAGCACATACACGTATTTAGTTCATGAGAAATTCATCACCTGCTGCTTACTATCAGGAGAATATTCAAACCTACCAGCATTACCTTGCCCAAATAAACAGGAAGTATCTCCTACTTTCCTACGCCAGGCTGGCCCTTTTTCTGGGAGGTGCCATCCTAACTTACTTTGTATTTGGGGTACACATTGGTTGGGGATTATTTACAGGGATCAGTCTCTTTGTAGGCTTTCTGTTCCTGGTTTCCTATCACATTCAGGTGGCAGGTGAAAAAGAAGATATGGAAGCCCTACTGTCTATCAATAAAGCTGAAGCTTCTTTTCTCGAGGGAGACCTAAGCTCTTTTGATGAGGGAAAAGAGTTTGTGGATTCTACCCACGCCTTTAGTTATGACCTGGACATATTTGGAAAGTCTTCCATCTTTCATTTCCTCAACAGAAGTGTTAGCATCATAGGGAAGCAGAAGCTGGCAGCATCTCTCAATTCTCCCCCCATCAAAAGGGAAAGCATTCTCCAAAGACAAGCTGCCATAGCAGAACTGGCTCAGGCGCCTGACTGGTCTCAGGAGTTTCAGGTAGCGGGAAAAGGAAGCTGGGAGTCCACTAAAGACATTGAGGCTATTCTCAAGTGGATACAGGAAGAGAATGCCCTAAAGAATGAATCCTCCTACAGGACTGTCTTATGGGTTATGCCCATCCTATTTGGCCTGAGCTTTCTGGTCTACCTCTTGTCCTTTGTTCCAGGATGGGGAAGTACGCTGCAGATCATCCCTTCCACTACCCCTCTCTTATTCTTCATCATCAATCTCCTGATCGTAGGGAGGCACCTAAACCTCACACAAAAGGAGCAGCTCCAGATGGGGCAAAAAACCGACTTACTAAAAAAATACAAGCAGCTGTTAGCCAAGGTAGAAGATGCGCCCTTTTCATCAGACCTTCTCAAGGGGCTACAAGCCAAACTACTTGAAGGAAATGGGCAGGCGAGTAAAGCCATAGAAAAACTGGCCAGCCTGAGCTACTACTTTGATCAGCGACTCAATATGATCATGGGTGTTATCCTTAATGGGATGCTGCTGTGGGACCTCCAATGCCTGATCAGACTGGACCGCTGGAGAAATGCCTATAAGAGAGAACTCCCTCAGTGGCTGGACAGCATGGCTATGTGGGATTCACTTAACAGCTACGGAAGACTAGCCTTTAACCATCCGGACTATGTCCTGCCTACTTTATCTGATAAACAGGCCGTTCTCCAGGCAAGTAAACTAGGTCATCCTTTGCTGTCTCCCACTATTCGGGTTACCAATGAGGTCTCCATGATGCAGGAAGAGCTTCTCCTAATCACAGGCGCTAACATGGCAGGAAAGAGTACTTTTCTTAGAACTATGGGCACCAACCTTATCCTGGCCATGAACGGCGCTACAGTTTGTGCAGAATCTTTTGAGTTCAGCCCTCAAACCATGATTTCCAGCATTAGAGCTACTGACTCCCTGGAAGACCATGAGTCCTACTTCTATGCAGAGCTCAAGCAGCTTAAAAAGATCATTGATCTACTGGAAGGCACCTCCTCTGTATTTGTGATCGTGGATGAAATGCTCAGAGGGACTAACTCCAAAGATAAACAGACCGGTTCACGGAAGTTCATAGAGCAGCTCATTTCGTTAGGAGCCTCCGGACTAGTAGCTACCCACGACCTCAGTCTAGGTTCTTTGCAAGATGATTTCCCTCAGCATGTAACTAACAAACGCTTTGAGGTAGAGATACAGGAAGATGAACTCAGCTTTGACTACAAGCTGCAGGATGGTATTTCTCAGAATCTGAATGCTACTTTCCTCATGCAGAAAATGGGGATCATGCCCTAAGGTCAGCAAGCAGACGTATGGATTTTCACTAGCTGACTTACTTCGGCCCAATACCAACAAACCAATAACTCTTATGGCTAAAGGTGTCATCATCATGGGTAGCTCTCATAGTGGACAGGATACCCTGACTACTGGAAAGCGCTTAGCAGAATTAAGTGGATTTCCCCTCATAGACATCACCCAGTACAATTTCTCTTACTTCGATTATGAGCATGAGAATGAAGGAGATGACTACCTCCCTTTGATGGAAGAGATCATAGAGAAGTATGATGTCTTGATTTTTCTTTCCCCTATTTACTGGTACAGCATGAGCGCTGTCATGAAGAATTTCTTTGATAGAATGACCGACTTACTGACCATCAGAAAAGAATTAGGGAGAAAACTCAGAGGGAAATCCATGGCTGCCGTCAGTTCTGCCAATGGAGAAAGTGTTCCCAGTTTTTTCACTGCCTTTCAATTATCTGCAGGCTATCTGGGCATGGACTACCTGGGAGAAACC
>JBCBKZ010000239.1:0-7491 GCA_038520955.1 Bacteroidota bacterium
TGACTTTTATTTGTTTACCCGTTGGGTCTACGTCCCCAAAGTACTTTTTGGCAGTAGACTCAGTCATAATCATGGTATTGGGTCTTTCAAGACCTCCCTTAGGATCGCCATAAACGGTTTTCAGGGAGAATAAATCTATCAGTGAACTAGTCCCATAGTAGCAATCCAGTTCCCGAAATACCTTATCTTGATATTCACATATCGCATTCTTAGCATGCAGTTTCCCAAAATCCAATACTTCTGGGAACTGTTCTTTCATGACGTTTCCTACAGCTGCAGCTCCACCAGCCCACTGAGTAGATAGTTCCTCAGCATCATATCTATCCAGGTGAACCCTGTATAGATCTTTGCCTTCCACCAAATGAGAATCATAGTTTTTCTCAAAAATGACATACTGCCATACCAATAAGGTAGCAGCTATGCCTACGGAAAGGCCTAGAATATTCAGTCCCAGGTAGAGGGGATTGCGCTTGAGATTGCGCCAGGTTATTAAGAGGTAATTGCGTAGCATGACGGAAATTTGTTGAGGTTACTGTTGTAATACATGCCAAGTTCCATTCCACATACATAACAAACTATTTATCAGATACTTAACACCAGTATGTCCAGATAAACAATCTTTCTTTGTTTCAAAGTGGAACAAAAAAATGTGTCATACTGGTACGATCTTCTTTCCGCATTAACAGCCTTAAGAGTAAATTTTCACGCTAAGTCGCAAAGCCGCAAAGGATAGATGTTTATCTTACCAGCATGGATCAAGGAACTCAAAGGAAAGACATCAAGATTGGCCTGGAGGTGGCCATCGTGCAAAAACATCATCAGCGTACAGGAGAATTAACAGAGGGATTCATCAAGCGAATTCTCACCAAATCAGCCACTCATCCTCATGGAATTAAAGTAATGCTTGATACGGGAGAAGTGGGAAGGGTGAAAAAGATATTGGAGGATTAACACTCCTTCTTCCCTTTCACAAAGCACTTCCATACCAGACTCTCATTGAGGAAGCCGGAGGTAGGAAAGTCTTTGGGAGGTGTGTCATAAGCCTGTCTGCGGAAAGCTCTGTACTCCCCTATCCTACCGTAGAATGCGAAGTGTGCCCGAATAATGGCCCATAAGCCCCCAAACTGGCCTTTTAACAATAGGCTAATTCCCCAGATTCCATCTAATATCAGACGTGTGAAAATCTTGGGTAGAACCTGTCCCTGAGGGAGATTTTTCATGAGGGTAGCCAGGCTGTTTCTCACGTTCAGAAAGGTCTTTCTAGGATTGGCATAATCCAGGGTTCCTCCACCTACATGAAATACCAGAGATTGAGGTTCATATACCACACGGTAGCCATGGTTGAGGGCCCGCCAACAGAAGTCTATCTCCTCCATGTGCGCAAAGTAAGCCCCATCAAATAAGCCTATTTCTCTGATGACGGATGTTCTGATGGCGCAGCAAGCACCCGAAGCCCAGAAGATATCTGCGGGTTCCTCGTATTGTCCTTCATCCTTTTCTAAGTGCGTGAACACTCTCCCTCTACAGAAAGGATATCCTAGCTTATCCATCATGCCGCCAGCAGCACCTGCATACTCGAAGTATTCTTTGTTGTGATAGGATCTGATTTTAGGTTGGACAGCCGCTACCTCAGGGTTGTTCTCAAGTACAGATACTAAGGGTCCTATCCAGTTAGCATCCACTTCTACATCTGAGTTGAGGAGAATGGTGTAAGGGGTTTCTACCAACTCTACGGCACGATTATTCCCTTCAGCAAAGCCAAAATTCTCCCCCAGCTCTAGCACCTTTACAGTAGGAAATTGAGATTTGACAAAGTCCACACTATCATCTGTAGAGCCATTATCAGCTACCCAGATTTCAGCTTTGTCATACGTGCTGGCAAGAACAGACGGTAAAAATTTCTCGAGAAGGTCTCTGCCATTCCAGTTAAGAATGACTACGGTAACATCCTTCATACATTAACCCAAACCAAAATTACTTAAATCCATACCGGGAATATTGGGGATAATTCCCTTGGTAGCATCCTGAAGCTCCTCTCTCCCACGTGCTTCTGCTTGTTCCAGGGCACGATTCACAGCGGCGGTGATGAGGTCTTCCATGATTTCCGGATCATCCTTATCTATGATATCCGGATCCAGCTTTATCTTTAGTACTTTTCTATTTGCGTTAGCAGTAACTCTCACCATTCCTCCCCCCGCTTCTGATTCTACTGTGATGTCATCCAGTTGCTCCTTAACTTCTTTCAAACGGGATTGCATCTCCTGGATCTTTCCCATCATGTCCCCCAAATTGAACATACTTCCTTGTATTAATCGATTTAACTTTATAAAGGTTCTACACTAGTCAACAATTTCAGGTTCAAACAAACTCAAACCTCAAGTGCTTCGTCGCCTTCCGCGGGCTTTCCACCTCCTCCCTTTGACATTCTTTTTTCAATTGCCAAAAAAGAAGGCAAAAACGCTTTGACTCTCCAATGCGCCCCACTATCTCCCCACAACCAGTGGAGAGTCGGCCACTCCTCTCTTATTGCTAAAATATGAAAATTCGAACTTAATAGCTTACTCAGTAAAATTCTTAGACAAAATCATTACGAAAACAGTAGCTTGAGTATCCTTTCTACACCTCATAGGCGGAGACAAGTGCCTCTGAAAGCCTATCTCCTTCTCTGGGACTATGTTTCCACCTCCTATGCGACCATAACCAGTATGGGGGTGCTTCTCTAATGGCTTTCTCAAGATACACATGATACTCATCTGTCAGCCTCTCTGCATTCTCCTCCGAGTATGGATAAAACGATTCTGTAGGGATTCTGATTACATGCATCTCATATTTCCCTCTGGCTACCTTCCTCATATCCGTGAAGTACACCCTGGACTTGGTCTTTAGGGCCAGCTTGGCTGCAGCAGTATGAATAGCAGTAGGTATTCCCATTAAAGGGCTAAAGTACAGAACCGGCTCTCTGCTTGGTGACTGATCATTGATAAATCCTATCACACCCGGTGATCTTAGGGCCTTTAGAGACTCTCTCATGGCGTTTTGCATCCTAATTGGGGTCATACCCCTCTTTATACGCATAACCCTGATAAGCCTTCCTACGACAGGATTCTTAATTCGGGTATAGATCCCATAAGTGGGCAGATCCAGGTGTAAATCCCAGCAAGCCAGCATCCACTCAAAATTACCGTAGTGAGTACAGTAAATCACATTCCCCTTTTCATGCTGTCGGATCTCCTCTAATGTGTCCGGTGTTTTTAGCACTACCCTTTTTTCCAGCTCTTTGTCACCCAGGCTCAGACTTTTAACCGTTTCCAGAAAGGTATCACATAAATGCTGGTAGAACTTTTTCTGTATTTGCTGAAGTTCCTCATCCGGCTTATTTGGAAAGGCGCGCTTCAGGTTATCAAACACTACTTTTTTCCTGTACCCTAGTAGCCTGTAGACGATGAGAAAGAAGAAATCACTTATTCTCAACAATACCCACATGGGTAAGAGACTGATGAGGTATAAAAGTCCGTAAAATAAGGGGTATAAAATTCGATTGAAGCCTTTCAACTTCTCGAGTTCGTGCAGCTCGCTCATTAGTCCCTGATGATCAATTTTGTGTCGTATTTCTGATTGGCATTGGTCCTGTCTTCTTCAAAATCCTGAAGGGCAGGCACTCTTCCCCTGTTTAGTAGCTGTGCTTTCCAGTTGGGGTTATTCACCTCATTATACTTATTGGAATGAAGAAGGACATAATCGTTAGCCGGCTGTCCCATGTCTGCAAAGACAAACTCCACATTGGTTTGTGCATCCAAACGGTCATAACGCCAGATTTCATAGGGTATTACCCCTGTTTCTGAAGGATATCTTTCCGTATCGCTGGGAATGCCATACTTCAGGAAGATGGTCCCTCTGTCTGTTTCCCAGCCCCCTCTATTTCCTACTTTAAAGTATTGGTCCGTGTATGCCAAGGCAGCTAAATGGGTTCTCCATAGTCCCCCTACTGTTTGGTCATTTCTCACCCGCTTACTCCAAAAGCTATAGAGGTAATTCTTTTTCATCTCATAAGAATCCTTCTTTTGCTTTTGAAGTGCCTGTATGAAACTCCTTTCCTGATCATTTGAGAGAGGGATGAGGGTTTGTAGATAGGATTCTAACTGACTTTCAGAATACTCACTGAAAATTCCTGCCACATCCTTATTGGCTACATAGCGATAGAATTCCGGCTCTACTCGCTGATTGACGATGATGAATTTCTCACTGGTAGATCGAATGAGCCTATTGTCTTCTCCTAGTAACTCCACTATGAGGTAGTATGTCTGAGACTCAAGTTCACTGATATCGAAAAAGCTACTGTGATAATTTCTGAAACTGGCTCGCTTCTTTTGTTCTACCTTGGTGTATTCCTGTATGAAGGTATCTCCCTGCTTAATTCTTGATCTGATGGAAAAGTTCTTTTCTACCACCAGGTTGGCATTGTAAAACTCTACATAGTACCGCATGGTATCCTGGTTAATATAGATCCCGCTGGTAGGGAAAGGAATAATGAAGGTTTTGAAAGAGCCTGAAGGACGGGTAAACATGGTTTCTTCATCCCCATCCTGCATCCTCCCCATTTTAGTGATAAATCCCAGATCACTAAAAACAGGACTACTGGTAGTAGGTGCAGCCATTTCAAACTCCCTTAAGGCCATAGAGCTCCTGCCAGGTTTATTCACATCCCTTGCAATGACCCTCACAAGATACCTCCCGGGACTTCTTTCCGGAGAAATCTCCACATTCTGGACATAAGGAATAAAGGCGCCCTTTTCTTGCTGGGTGGAATCTTCCAATGGAAGGCTTAGGAGATTGATATTTTCCTGAAAGCTCCTTAGGGTGTCAGTCCCCAGCAGCATATAAAGCGTGATGTCCAGATTCACAGCTGCCTGGAAGGTTGCCTCCTGAACTTCTTTCCACTCCAAAGAATTTCCTGCCACCGCCAGATTAATGGAAACGAAGGTATTCTCATTATTAAACTGGCTCTGGAACCGGCATACATCCAGGTAAAAAGTAACTTCAGCCTGGGTAATTCCTACCGTCATAAACAGTAGGCTGGTCAGAATCCATTTTTTCCAACTCATAGTTTGCCTATCTAACAGCTTCATTTTCACGAAAGTTAACAGGAAAGTCCTAATAATTCCATATAATTGATGCTTATGCAAGAAAGAGTTGGCGCCACCTTTCCCATTTTTTACTTCCCTCCTATTTCCTGGTTTGCGGCTGCCTTGCATGAGCAGCAGATTCTTCTGGATATTGATTCTGTTTACAGAAAACAACGTTACACCACTCGTACCCTCATAAAAGGTCCTAATGGTTTAGTCCCCTTGGTATTACCAGTGGGGAGAAGAGGACATCAAAAAAAAATCAGGGAAAAAGAGATTAGTTTTCGAGAGAACTGGCCAACCCAACATTGGAGATCCATCTTATTCTCTTACAAGAATTCTCCTTACTTCGAGTATTATGAAGAGGACTTAAGAGAATGTTTCCAGGATTCTTCTCCCAAGCTTATTGATCAACTTCAGAAGGTATTGGAAAAAGTGTTCGCCATCCTTAATTTACCCATAACCTACCATCTCTCCTCAGAAGAAATGAAGGAAGTGGATAGGGACTACAGAAAAGACTTTAGTACTGATTTAGCTATAAGGCCAAAGTGGTTCCAAGCCGAAGCCTATGAACAGGTGTTTGGGGAATTTGAACCGAATCTATCTATTCTTGATTTAATTTGTAACGTGGGGCCAGAAAGTTCGTTAATGCTCACTAGAGCATATCAGTCAGGAAGCGTATATTGAACTAACCTTTTTTAAAGTTGATCAATATCATAGGTGCTAAGAATCACATCAATGATTTCAACGACGCAAGGATGCTTGAGAAAGTAGAATGAATGCTTACCTTGTCTCTTGGAATCAAATACATTCTTATCTTTAAGAATGCTAAGGTGCTGGGAAGCTACCGCTTGTTCTAAACCAAGTTCATTGTAAATTTGAGTAACGTTCATTCTTCTACCATCCTTGAGAAGATCTATCATGGCGAGTCTTACCGGATGTGCTATCGCCTTAAGACTACCGGCTGTCTTTTCTAAGAGGGCTTTTTCGGTTCTTGTGGATGTAACTTGCATTTTGCAGCGATGGTAATTAAACAAAAACTACTGTGCGTTTAACTTTTGATAGCTATTGTTGCACTATAATGCATTTTTTTTCAACAAAAATCAAGCTTTGTTATAAGAATCGAGTTATATATTAACTTATCTATACATTATTTTTACCTAAAGGTTACATTAGGTCATAACTTCAATAGTTTCGCATGGAATCCATTAGAATAGACAGTATTGATTCAGCGCTTGAAGATATTCGCGCTGGAAAAATGGTGATCGTAGTAGATGATGAAGATAGAGAGAATGAAGGGGACTTTGTGATAGCTGCCCGACATGCTACTCCTGAAGTAATAAACTTTATGGCCACCCATGGAAGAGGCCTCATTTGTGCGCCCCTTACGGAGGAACGTTGTGATGAGCTTGGCCTTTCTCTCATGGTGAATCAAGACACCAATACGGACCATTTCAAAACGGCCTTTACCGTATCCATAGATTATTTAAAAGATGGGTGTACCACAGGGATCTCTGCCTCCGACAGAGCGAAAACGGTTCAGGCACTTATAAGGCCAGATACAGACCCAGAAGATTTTGCCAGACCTGGTCATATTTTTCCTCTGAGAGCCAAAAAAGGAGGGGTACTGAGAAGAACGGGACATACTGAGGCAGGAATAGACCTGGCCAGGTTAGCAGGTTACGAACCTGCTGCTGCTATAGTAGAAATCATGAATGAGGATGGGACCATGGCTCGCTTACCTGAGTTGAGAAAGGTGGCGGATAAGTTTGATCTGAAATTGATTACCATTCAGGATCTCATCTCCTACCGACTTACCCATGAAACCCTCATTACCAAAAAAGATAGCTTCTCCCTACCAGAGGCGCCTGAATTACAGCTTCATTTTTATGAGCAAGCCATTACAGGAGACATTCATATTGCCCTCTCAAAGGGAAGCTGGGAGGAAGAAGAACCCGTCCTGGTAAGAGTTCATTCTACTAGTATTCATGGAAGGTTAGAAGAATTTCACTCTCTCAAAAACGGGAAAAGTGTTCATCAGGTACTAGACATTTTAGGGAATGCTCCCTCTGGTGTCATCTTGTATATGAACCCTGACAAGGGAGTTAGACAACTCAGTATGTCTGGTAATAAGGGGATTTCTACGGCTATGGATGAGAGGGACTATGGCGTTGGAGCACAGATCCTAAAGGACCTTAACATCAACAAAATTAAGCTTCTCACCAACAATCCCATTAAAAGAGTAGGGATTATAGGATACGGCCTGGAGATAGTAGAAAATATCCCTATTTCACAATTTCAGTTGGTTACAGACTAAGGATGATAAATCCAGAGGTCATTCTGTCCAAGGGCAGCAGATATCTTGGTA
>JBCBKZ010000023.1:0-16897 GCA_038520955.1 Bacteroidota bacterium
CCATAGCGGATTCTTTAGGAAGACTTCAACATAGATAAGATATGCTTTTCAGAATCATGTTTAGCCTCATCTTTTTAGGAGGTGTCTTTTTTGTTATATGGTTTCTCTTATCTCTAAGAGAACAGTACAAGGTCAAAAAAGAGTTGGGTAGGCTTATGTCTGCACTGGAAAGTGCCTATGAAGCATTCTTCAAGAAAAGAGTTACGCTAAGCTTACTGGAAACCAAATCTCCTGAAGAACACTTACCCCAAATAGAAGCCGAAGCTTTGGAGGTTTTACTTCCAGATTATTTGGCCCTTATCAACTATGTAGAAGAAGTAGAAATGGAAGGACTTTCCTTTCCTACAAGCTCTAAGGTTTTCCAGCAGCTCCAAACCCAGTTAGCTGTCTTCCTTGACAGAAAGAAAAAGAAAACGCGATCCAGGCTTAGCATCCAAGACAAAGAAAAGCTGGAGACCACTTATAAAGCCTGCATCAATTCTGACCTAAGACTACGACTGATTAACCTGAAAACATCGGATTTGGTGTAAGAAACTTTTGTGCTCCGGGAAGTTTGAATACCACGTAAGATGATCGACACACTCTAATCACACTTTTATATCACCCCGGTGGGTTTAAGGGTATGGGGTGCGTGTCAGCCGGGGTCTGAAGAACTAAGCTAACTATAAAGGAAGAAAGGAAGCTGAACTTTCGAAAAACGCTAATTGAAAAAAGGAAAACGGATCTCAGGAGATCCCGGCTGACCCCTCATTCCTTCACATTACCCCACCGGGATGAGACCTTAATGAAGAGTTGAGAACATTTCCTCAGAAACCCCTCTCAAAACAACTGTACCACCTGTACCAGTGCCAAAATCACGAATAGTGAGCCCAGCACCTTATTCATGGTGTTACTCACCGCCAGTAGCTTTTGAGAAAGCCTACTACTAAAGTATCCATACAGCAATAGGGCGAGAAACCTTCCAGCGGAAGTACCTAGTAGGAAAAAGAGAATATTAAACGCTTCTTGATGAACTTCAATGAGAGACTGACCCTCCAGCCAGGTAATCACGAAGACATAAAAAGGAAGAGCCTGTGGATTAATCAATCCCAGTATGGCGCCTTTGGCAAAGTCGGATACCTTGAATTTCTTATTGGTTTCTGATTTAGTATCAGAGATGCCTTTTCTCAGGAAGAAGAAAAGCCCTATGCCCAGGAGTAGGATGATGATGAAGATCTTCACATAAATGCTATCCTGTACATACTTGGTGATGAACATGCTACAGTGCACAGCTATGAATGACTGAACCATTTCTACTATGCCTGCCGCAATGGCAATCTGAAGACCGGCCTTGAAACTTTTTCTGACAGTAGTGTCTATGACAGATACATTCACTGTGCCAAAGGGGATGGAGCCCAGAAAGCTGGCAATCAGTCCAAAGCCAAAATGTAGAATGTAGGTTAAAGGCACGGCTGAACAATTTCTCTTAAAATAAGAGGAAATCAGGAATACACATAATTTGACGTTAACTACTTAGGGATGAAAAGTATTCTCCCTAAATCATTCTAATTCTTCAGGGAATTGTATGATTTTTGTGCGGGATGAAATAAACATGAACATATGAAGCGAATAATTCTATTATTCCTATTGGTCTTTTGTATTGCTTTTGGGGCTACAGCCCAACACGAACGCGTGGTAACCATCAAAAATATTCCTGAGACCAATGAAGAGTTTCAGATACTTAGGTCCAAGCTTTCAGAAACACCGGAAGGATCTGCCGCCCTTTTCATTTTAGCCCTACATCTTTTTCAGGATGATGATGTGCAAGGAAATGAAGCACTGATCTCTATGCTGGATAAAGACCTTCTGATTGGGAATCTTGGGAAGTACAGCTATAATGGATATGGAATGCAGGTAAAAGAGTTCCAGAAGATCCAGAAACAGTTACAAAAATACCCCTATATACCCGCCTCCTATTTCCCGGATGCCAAATCTTCCAATAAGTATGCAGTACCGCCAGTACCCTTTGACCTGGTGTTCATCAAGAATTTGTACAGCGGGAGTGAGTATGCAGGGAAAGTGAAGTACTTTATCAAAAGTAACGGGGCTAAAAAAATCAGACCTATCAGCCTAAGGAGAAATAGTAAAGGAAGATGGTTGGTAACGGAATATGGTCCTATATTGGCTAGGGTAGTTCCTCCCGTTAAACCTAAGCCGGAGAGCAAGGAGGAGGAAGAAAAGCCCTCACAACCCTAACTATGACACATACAGAGAAGTGGCTCCATCTTATCAGACAAGTTGAGGCCATTTCCCAGACCGGCCTTACCTATGGTAAAGATGCCTTTGACCTGGAGAGGTATGAGCAGCTTCGGGAGTTGAGTATGCAGATGTACCATCTCCTCAGCGACTATCCCCCTGAAAAAATTCCAGATCTTTTTCCAGTAGTTCCCGGATACCACACGCCTAAAGTGGATATCCGTGCTGTGGTTATGAAAGATGATAAGCTATTGATGGTAAAAGAGAAGGCTGATAAAAAATGGGCCTTACCCGGAGGATGGGCAGACGTAGGATATTCTCCGAAAGAAATAGCTGTAAAGGAAGTGATGGAAGAAGCAGGTATTCAGGTAAAAGCCATGAGATTATTAGGCTTAATAGATAAAAAGTGTCATGAACACCCACCCTTTGTTTATTATTCCTACAAGGCGTTCATAGCTTGTAAGTACGAGAGGGGAGAAATAGAAACAGGACCTGAAACCCTGGATGTTAACTTCTTTCCAGTAGACCAGTTGCCTGAACTGTCTGTGGAAAGAAATACTGAGTCTCAGATCCTGTTTATGGTAGCCAGGTACAAAGATGCCTCTATACCCGTCTGGCTTGATTAAGCCTTATGCTTAAAAGTTTATGTCCAATACTTTGTCTACAAAGTGAGTCACGCCATTAGTACCGTTAATATTTACCGAGATAAAAATGGCTCTATTGTCTACTGTAAGATTTCTTGATTGACCCGCAATGAAGAGAGAATCGCCTGCAAAAGTAGTATACAAGGCGGTACCTCCTACTACATCTTCACTCAGATCATCTCCTGATTTAAACTCTCCAATGAAGTGATGGAGGATTAGGTCTTCCAGCCTGTCGAGTGGAATTTCACCTATGTTACTATAGGTGTCGCTATTATCGAAAAACTCTTCAAATGCCTCATCTGGTGGAGCAAATACCGTGATAGGTCTATCACTTAACAGTAAATCCGGTCTTCCTATTCTATTGATCCCTTCTACAAAGACACTGAATGCTTCATTGACAGCGAAGATTTCCGATAGATTAGGAGGAGTAAGTACATCGTTCACTATGTGTACATACCCATTTCTTCCTTCTATGTCTTCCACTACCACAGTAGCTTCTTCATTCAGTCTGGTTTGATCATTTCTCCTGATGATCAGGGTAACTACAGCTGTTCCGTTAGGGCCTTCTGTATTGTTAGTCTGATAATAGCCTGTACCTATGGTAACTATGTCTGCCTTTCCAGAGAAAACGTGGTAAAGCAAAACATTTCTGAGGACGTCTACCGGAATTTCATCCATAGAGTTAAAGCCTTGTCTGGCCACAAACTCCGCGAAAGCGAAATCATTGGGAGCAAAAATGGTCGCTCCACCAGTTTCATCCAGTACGGAAGTTAGATTGGTAATTTCTAGTGCCCTTTCAAGCTGGGTAAGCTCTCCATTATCTGCTATTAGGGTAGCTATGGAAGGTAAGTCTGCTGCTGGATCATCAGTATTCAGACAGCCATTTAAGACGAGACCTGTTAGCATCAGCCCAAAAGCCAAAAAACGTGTTATCTTCATATTCTCAGGTTTTCGTATAAATGTGTTAAAAACGAAAATTCCCTAATTCGGGAATGATAAGTTGCAAAGATACAAGATGAAAATTGAAATAAAGCCTCTTTTGGAGAAATAGCACACTTTATATTTATTGGACGAGTAAGCTACTCCTAATGATGCATCTAAGCCCATTTCTGAAAAAAATCTTTTATTTAGACAGCAGGTCCGTTGCCTTATTTCGGGTAGGCTTGGGGGGGATGATTCTCCTGGATTTAGCATTACGTGCCAGAAACCTAAAAGCACACTATACTGACGCAGGCGTCTTACCCAGAGAGGCAGTGGAAAACTGGGTCTGGAACATAGACCATTTTTCTTTCCACATGTGGAGCGGCGAAGCAGGTCTACAAACCATTCTCTTTTTTTTGGCCGGTATCTTCGGCGCTTTATTGATGGTGGGAAAATGGCCAAAGTTGGCTCTTTTCGGCAGTTGGATATTGCTCCTCTCTCTCCACCATAGAAATCCAGTCATACTTGACGGAGGGGATGCACTACTAAGGTTGCTGATGTTTTGGGGATTATTTATCCCCCTTTCTACCCCTATCTCCAAGACAGGAGAGACCTCTTCTGAAAACACCCAACTTTTCTCTTTGGGAACAGGGGCATTTTTTATCCAGCTCATATGTGTATACGTTTTCTCAGGATGGTTAAAGTCAGGAGCTAGTTGGCAGGATGGGACAGCAGTGTATTATGTGATGCAGCTGGATATGCATACCACACTCCTGGGCAATAGCTTGCAGTCTTTCCCTTCCCTCATGGAAAGCCTCACCTTCTTAACAGTCTTGATAGAAAAATGGGGATTTGTTCTCCTACTGTTAGGGGGACTACATGCTTATTTCCGCTATGCGGCTATTGGGTTGTTTATGCTTTTGCACCTGGGGTTCCTGCTAACCCTAAGCCTGGGAATCTTCCCTTTGGTAGGAATGCTTTGTTGGGTGATTTTTCTACCAACACATTTCTGGGAAAAAGGCTTAGGGAAAAAGATCACAGCTATCATAGCCAGTAAGCCCTCCAGCTTAAAGGACAGAATAGACAAAGAGGCATATGCCTGGGCTTTTTCAGCTGGCGAGATTCTACGTGGGATAATCATTCTATTCTCTTTATACCTTATGCTTGGGTGGAATGCGTTAAGTATGGGCAAAGAATTTCTTCCTACTCAGATGGACCCTTATGTCATGCACCTGGGGCTAACCCAAAACTGGAATCTGTTTTCTCCAGATCCCATTAAGAATGATGGATGGTATATAGTGGAAAAAACCCATGATGGAGAGAGAAAGGATCTGTGGAATAAAGGAGAGATAAGCTTTAATAAACCTGTATCTGTCAATACTTCTTATAGAAATCAGCGCTGGAGAAAGTACTGGAAACAGATCAAAAAGAGGCGTTATAAAGAGCTGAAGCCTTATTTGGCCACTTATTTTTGTGAGAAAGAGAATGAGGGAGTAAAGAATACTGCGGGAGATAGCTTGAGAATTTTTTTCATGCAAGAAAGGAGTGAGCCATTCGGACAGCCAAATGAAATAATTCCAAGGATAATTTGGGAGGTGCCGTGTCCCTAGAAGTATAGAAAAGAAGAAAGCCCACCTTCTGCGAGCTTCTTCTAAAGCCTGTTGTTATTCGTTACTTGCAATGTTAAGAGTACGTTTGTTCGGATAAGTCACTTTTCGAAATAAAAAACCCGACATAATTTGTCGGGTCAAGAAGAACATTGTGAATAGCAACACCTAAAATAACTCTTACCAGCAAGCCCGGAGGCTTACCATTTCTTATTCTAACTCTATATGTGAGACAGGTTGTACCTCTATAACAGTCTGTACAACCATTTTTTCAGTCATGGGAATTTCGTTCGTAGCCTTAATTCTGACCAGGTAAGTAAGGGAGAATAGGACGAGCAATAAAAGAAAGTAAACTTGTCTGGTATTAATGCTAAAAGGTCTCATAACACTCGGATTGAGGACTTAACTTGTACTCAAATAATACGATTTGTAAAAAAGCATGAAATGAAGCTACGTCAAAGCGGGTAAAACAAGAGTGAACCAAGTCATATAGGGAATGAATAAATGATGAGAAAAGGAGGAAAATGATCTTTCGGCAGGGAGTTAAGTACTATTCAGCATAAAAATGGTAATGACCGTTTATCCGAAACTTATGATAACTCTCAGAAGAAAAAATTATAATTAAGGAGATTTTGCAAAACGCAAAGCGCCACTTTAACGTTTTTAAAGTAGTTTCCTTTATCGGCCTTTAACCATTAACTATAAAGCGAATGATTATTCGCTAGTTTCACCTATAAAAAAATCTGGAAAATGAAATTCCGGCATCTGATGTTATGGGCTTTTGTACTGTGTTTAGGCACGGTATGGCTAGCTACGTGGTATCAGGCGGAAAAGAAAGAAAGGGAACGTAAAAAAGAAGTGCCTTTCATTTCGGTAAAATCCAGATGGGTAGATTCAGTCATGCTGAAACTTACCCTGGAAGAGAAGATAGGGCAGATGATTATGGCGGTGGCTGATGTAGATACCATGCAAGGGAAGGATGTCCCTACGGTGTCCAGCTGGCTTACCTCTTACTATCCGGGTGGAATAGCCTTCAAAAACTACTCTGCTTCCCAGCAGGCCAAAAGATCCCGCCTATATCAGGGCTACTCCAGGCTACCACTTTTGATAGGAACCTTCGGTCAGATTCGGGCAAAAGACCTTGTACATTTTCCGGAAGATAAAGCCTTGGCCTCTATACAGGACACCTCAGTCCTAGGCATACTTTCCAGAAGAATAGGTCAGCAGGGTAAGGAGATTGGGAGCCAGGTCTTATTTACTCAGCAGAATTCTCAGGACCCTTATACCATAGATAGAAACATCTCATTTGGCACCAGCTTACAGGACAATGAGATTTTTCCCTGTTTCCAATATGATCCGGTAAGCCAGGCTAATTGGAGAGATACCCTGGCTTGGGATAGTGTGATGTATCCTTTCCACCAACTAAGTGGAAACGGAGTATCAGGACTTTTGCTGGATACTTCTCAGGTAAACCAGTTGGTCTATGGAGAGGAAGACAAAGTTTACCGTAACCAAATCAGGAGCAGATTGGGCTTTAAAGGGCTGGTATTTACTCAGTTAGATGATGAAATCATCTCGGACGTAGACGTGTACTATGAAATCCGAGATATGCTGAGAGCGGGTACAGATATGATATTGGTCAGAGATCAGGTGCCTCAGGTGGTAGCGGTTATGAAAGACCTTCTGGAGAAAGAGTTCATTTCTTACCGGGAACTAGACCAAAAAGTCAAGCGTATCCTCATGGCTAAGGCCTGGTCAGGAGCAGTGAGTTTTCATGCAAGAGTTAAGGCTGAAGAAACGGCTAATATTAGACCGGAACTGGCTACGGTAGTAAATGAAATTCTCCTGGAAAATACTTCCGTGCTTTACCAGGATTCTCTTCAGCTGATCCCTATAAAAAGTTTTCACAGGAGGAGAGCACATCTGCTTACCATAGGGGATGAAATGCTGCCACTGGAAAGGATGCTAAATACCTATACGAGGGTCTCTTCTGAAAAAATAGCGTATGATTCAGAGAGAGGATTGAGACCCCTAAACATAGGAAGGTACAGAAAGTATGATCCGCTTATAGTGGCCTATAATGGCATTAATCCTGATTCCATCAAGGATAAGGAGTTCATTACCTCCATCAATAGATTATCAGAAAGAAGTCCGGTGATTGTGGTGGGCGTAAAGTCAGAAAACCTAGCCAGGATCCACAGCAGGACCATCAGCTTATTACAAATTCCGGAAAAGACAGAATTAGCTCAGATTCAGGCAGCGCAGATGCTTATGGGAGGATCTGGAATTAAAGGAGTAGAAATAGCTGTAAAGGGGGAGCTTTTACAAAAAACGGGCTTGAGGAAAGAAGTCTCTCGCCTGGGCTACAGTATACCTGAGGGTGTAGGCATGGATAGTGAAGTCCTGGCTTCCCTGGATTCCATTGTTGAGTTTGGAATAGGGAAGAGAGCTTTTCCGGGAGCACAGGTGCTGGTGGCCAGAAAAGGAAAGATCATTTATCATAAAGGACTGGGGCACCATACTTATTCCAGAAGGAGAAGGGTACAAGAGACAGATCTTTATGACATAGCCTCCATTACCAAGATTGCAGCTACTACCCTGGCTACCATGACTTTGACTGAAAGAGGAAGCTTATCTCTGAATGGTAGACTAAGCAACTATTTCAATAACATGGATGTGTGGGTAAATGAGGCTGTTTCAGGTGAAGGCGTTCCCCTTCAGGCAGATACCATTTCTCTGGCTCAGTACCAGCAGGAATTACAAGAGAATGCAGACAGAATAGAAGCCCTTAAGCAGGTAGAGCAGGACTTTTCTATTCCTGTGAGTGGGGATGAAGTAAAGGCTGTCAGTGATTCTATGGTAGTAGTCTTCAGACCAGTAACTATAGGCACACAGCGTAAATCAGAACTTGTGGGAATTCAGATAAAGGATCTGTTGACACATCACTCAGGATTGCCTGCCAGTCTCCCACTGATCAGGTACTTTAATAGAAATGCCAAAAACCTATATAGGAGTGCTCCTTCTGAAAGGTATTCCATGAAAGTAGCTGGGGATTTATACCTGAGAAATGACTATAGAGATTCTATTTGGATGCAGACTAAATCCTTAAGGAGGTATAGAGGCAATGAATATGAATACAGTGATGTAAACATGATCCTGCTAAAGACCGTGGTAGATAGCCTGACAAAACAGCCTTTCCACCGGTGGATAGACCGTAAAATTTATGAACCGCTTGGTCTAACTACATTGAGGTATCTACCCAGAGAAAGCATTAACAGCAGAAGACTGATCCCTACGGAGAATGATTCTCGCTGGCGGAGACAGTTATTGAGAGGATATGTTCATGATCCTACGGCAGCTTTATTAGGGGGAGTATCAGGGAATGCGGGCCTATTCTCCAATGCGAATGACCTGGCCATCATTATGCAAATGCTTCTGAATGATGGGAAGTATGGGCAGGAGCGCTTCTTCCTCCCTGAAACCGTGGAAGAGTTCACTACCCGAAAAATTGGGAGACGAGCTTACGGGTTCGACATGAAAAATGAAAGAGGAAATAATATGGCCAGAAGCGCATCCCGAAATACATTTGGGCATACAGGATTTACAGGTACTTGCGTATGGGTAGATCCGGATGAAGAGCTTATTTTCGTTTTTCTGTCCAATCGTATTCATCCGTCCTCCAGGAACTGGAAATTAAATACCTATCAAATCAGGGAGAGTATTCACCAACTATTATATGATGCGATAAGGGAAGAAAATTCCTAGCCTACTCCTCTGAAATCACCAGCTTTTCACTGCGTATTTCTATAAGAGAGTTTTGGGCAGCTTCAGGGGTTTGAGTCCCAATCCACCATTTCTCATTATCCTCAGCCAGGATTTCTATGGCATGCCATCCAAACACCTTGTAGACATTGTCGGTGGTTCCGAAAAAGGCCATGTACATATTCATCTCACCTTTCTCACGGTAAGCATCCACCTTTACAGAGGTAATGTCCTCCCAGCTAATTTTTTTGAACTGGGTATGTGTGGGAGAAAGCCGAAAGAAAATACCCTCCTGATTGATAATGGTTTCCAGTACCACAAAGAAAGGATACAGGCATAAGCTCCACATGAAGATCATAAACAAGCCCAGTGCGAAAGTGGGCATGTGCTGTTCACCGAAAGGAATATTCAGGAAGGCTTGTTGGTAGAATCCATAGGAAATATAGCAAGGTAAAGGCAGCAGAAATGCAGCTATCCACCACCTCATGAGTTTTTGTTTCTCTGTGTATATCGGGTTCAAAATTAGCTACTTAACTGTAATTACAATTTTGTCAGAATTTATGTGACTTAGAATGACCAAAATCATCAAACATTCAGGTATTTCAAAAAAAAGTAAATATATTTTAATCCCAATATATAACCTGAACTAAATATCAACCCATGAAATTTCAAATGTTTCAGGCTGGACAAGGAGGGCAATTTAATTTTCAATTAGTTACTGAAAATAATGACCCTGTTTTGGTTAGCGCTGATTTTACTAATAGAGATGATTGCGTTAATGCCATAAGAACCTTGATCGAGTCTCTAAGAGATGAGGCTAACTATACTAAGTCTGACGATGGAGAGACATTTAAGTTTCAAATATCCAATGGTGGACAGACATTAGTGGAGAGTGTACCCTATGAGTCTGGAGAGGAAGTGAATGAGGCTATCAGAACTATTCAGGATGATGCCAGTGCTAATGAGGAGTTTAATGTGGAGTTTATTACCAGAAGAAGAGTAACTAAGGCCCCACCGAGAGATATTGACATTGCGACCTTATATGATTTCACCCTAACCTCTCAGTCCAGTCAACCCGGCTTTGAGCGTATCAAGGATGAAAATAGCAATCTATATTACTTCATTTACAATGATGAGAATGGGTCTCCTATCGTATTTGGAAGATCTTTCCCCACTGCTTCCAGAAGAGATGGAAGAATTAGAACAGTGATAAAGAGTGGAGGAAAAGCGAATAAGTATGAGATTATCACCACAGAAGGGAATCCTTACTTCATCATTAAAGCCTCAAATGGACAGGAGATAGCTAGAAGTAAGCCCTTTGCTTCTGTTCAGGAAGCTCAGCAGGTGATAGATAAAATGGTATTGGAGGTTCCTACCTATTCAGAAAGGTTTGTTAAGCCCAGTAAACCTAAGAAAGTAAACCAATACATTCTTACCAGACCTTCTACTTCTGGAGATGAAGGGTTTGAATCCTTCAGAAATGAGGATAATAAAGAATACTACTTCCACTTAAATGATGAAGACGCTAAAGCACTTCTCTACAGTGAAGGCTATTCTTCCAGTAGAGGAAGAAATAACGGAATCAAATCAGTCATCAGAAATGGCGTAATAAGAGACCGTTATGAGATAAGGGAAGACGAAGCACAGTACTACTTCATTTTGAGAGCTGGAAACAGACAGGAAATAGCCAGAAGTAGAAACTTCAGCAGTAAAAATGAAGCTGAAAATGCCATTACCTGGTTGGTTGGTAGATTCCCGATATATGCCAAAGAATATAGCGTAACCCTCCGTCAGACAGAAACATTTACCCTGGATGTAGAGAGAGCGGCAGAAGAAGTTTCAGCGCCTGAAGCTAAATCTGCCAGAGACATAGATAGTTATAACCTAGACAGAGCCTCCACCTCAGGAAAGACCGGTTTTGAATCCTTTAAAAATGAGGATGATGGAGAGCATTACTTCCATTATAATGATGACGCTGGAAATGCCATGTGGTATAGTGAAGGTTACACTGCCCCACGTAGTAGAGATAACGGAATCAGATCCGTAATCAAGAATGGGGTACTGGCAGAGAGATACGAGATTAAGGAAGAGGATGGTAAATATTATGTAGTTCTCAGAGCTGGAAACAGACAAGAAATAGCTAGAAGTAGAAACTTCGGGAGTAAAGAGGAGGCAGAGAAGTCCATTATATGGTTCAGAAGTCGCCTCCCGGGAGTAGCTGCTGAGCAAGGCGTAGAGCTGGATAAGCAAGATGAGTTAACAGATAAAGAGAGAGCTTTTGCTGGCCTACCATTGATGTCCGCCAAGACTTCAAATAAAGATATAGATACCTATAATCTGGATAGAGCCTCTACTTCCGGAAAAACCGGTTTTGAGTCTTTCAAAAACGAAGATGATGGAGAGTATTACTTCCACTATAATGATGATGGCGGGAATGCCATGTGGTATAGTGAAGGCTATACAGCTCCCCGTAGCAGAGACAATGGTATCAAATCCGTCATCAAAAACGGAGTGCTGGCGGAGAGATATGAAATTAAGGAAGAGGGAGGCAAATACTACATTGTATTAAAAGCCGGGAATAGACAAGAAATAGCCAGAAGTAGGAACTTTGATAGCAGAGAAGATGCAGAAAAAGGCATCATCTGGATGAGAAGTCGTCTTCCTGGAGTGGCTTCAGAGCAGGGAGTGGAGCTAGATAAGCAGGATGAACTGACGGAGAAAGAAAGAGCTTTCGCCGGACTTCCTCTCCTGGCAGCAGCAGGCGCTATAGGCAAAGACATAGATACCTATGATTTCAGCAGAGTATCCACCTCAGGAAAGCCTGGTTTTGAAACGTTCAAAAGTGAAAAGAATGGAGAATATTATTTCCATCTGAATGATGATGATGGAGATGCTTTATTCTATAGTGAAGGCTATACATCTGCATCCGGTCGTGATAACGGGATCCGTTCTGTCATTAAGAATGGTGGATTATCAGAAAGATATCAGTTGGTGGAAGAGGGTGGAAAGTACTACTGGGTACTCAAAGCTGGAAACAGACAAGAGATAGCCAGGAGTCGCAGCTTTAATAGTAAAGGAGATGCAGAGAAATTTCAGGGATGGTATATGGCAGCCCTTCCTGCCTATGCAGCTTCATATGGAGTAGACCTTGGGGGAGCAGGCGGAACGGTAAGTGCTGGAGATACTGCCATCTACGGATTTGTAGACTCAGATGATTACGACATCAGCAGATGGGGAAGTGCAGGAACACCTGGCTACTATTCCTATCAGTCAGAAGCTGATGGGAAATACTACTTCCTTCTGTATGGAGATGATAGAAATGCGGCTTACTATAGCCCAGGCTATGATTCTGCTGCAGAGAGAGACACTGCTATGCAGCGCTTTGCTGCTTTCAGTGATGCACAAGGAAGCTATAAACTAAGAGAGCAGGATGGTAAGTACTATTATGTTCTTTATGGACCTAATGGGGATGAACTGGGAAGAAGTGGATTCTACGATAGTGAAGATAGTGCTAAAGGCTTCTTGCACGGATTCCTGGGAGCCCTACCTCTATGGGCAGCTTCAGCAGGTTTGAGTACTGCAGAAGGTGATGATAAGGCAGATGCTGGAGCAGGAGTTGTCGTAGGGGATGCAGAAGTAGAGACAGAAGCCGCGTCAGTAGGAAGTTCCACAGGAGCAGCTGCTACAGCAGAGACAACGAGTTTTTATGAAGAAGAAGAAAAATCCGGTGGAGGTTTCCCTGGATGGTTAAGATGGTTGCTGTTATTGCTGCTGTTGTTATTATTACTGTGGTTACTGATGAGAGCATGCGGAACAGGATCTGGAGATGTAGGAATTAATCCTGGCGCCACTGAGAATAGTTCTCAATCAGGCGTAGTTGTTCCTGCAGATACGCTGGAAGATAGTGAAGAGGCAGACGCAGAATTAGATGCAGCTGTAGCGGATTCCATAGATGTAGATAGTACCACCTACCGTGAAGCTAATATAGACCTTGAGCCATTAGGGCCTGGAGCTGCAGCGCTAGGGTTCACTTCTGGAAGTATGGCTGGAAAAATTGCCGACTTCCTAAGCGATCCAAACGGAGGAGCCTCTACCAAATTTGTTATGGCTAACACCAGATTTGGTCTTAACGAAGCGCATCTGAACCCGGCCGGTTATCCTTCTGTGGAAGCACTCGCGAAAATCCTGAAAGCTTATCCGGATGCTACTCTTAGAATCGTAGGACACATAGATGGCACTGAGAGCGAAGCCTATGATGGAAAGTACCAGGATGGAACTGGAATCACCCTTTCAGAAATCAGGGCTCGCTGTATCTATAGAAGACTGATAGACAAAGGAATTGCGGCTGGAAGAATGACCTTCGAAGGGCATGCAGCTTCTGAGAATACTGGAGATAATAATACTGCGGCCGGAAGAAGTCAGAACAGAAGAATCGAATTGTTCATTTCTCGCTAGAGGAAAGAGAGTATAAACGGCATGCTCAGGATGGCAAGAATGGTCTGAATGGTGATGATGCCTGCCATCAGTGAGTCATCTCCTCCCAGTTGGGTGGCCAGTATGTAAGAGGAAACGGAGCAAGGGATGGCCGTAAATATGACACAAATTTGCAGGACGGATGGGTCTACAGCCCATCCGTTTCCTATTAATATGACCAGGAAAGGAAGGGCTAATAGCTTTAGGCTACTTGATAAAATGATGGAAAGCGGCTGACCGGAAATAGACTGAAGGGATAAAGCTGCTCCTACAGAAAGGAGTCCCATAGGTAAGGCTGCTCTACTCAATACAGTAAGCGATTCTTCCAGCAGAAAAGGAAAAGGAATTTTCAGCGCATTCCATCCAAGCCCAATAGTGCAGGCAATAATGAGGGGATTCTTGATGATCTGAATCCCTATTTTTTTCAGCTGCTCTGAGGGGGAACTGGCCAGGAAGTAGCTCATTACCCCTACACTTAGCAGGTTTACATAGGGTGTTAAAATTCCCATGGCTACAGCCGCCAGGGCCAGTCCCATTTCTCCAAATAAAGCACTGGATACACTAAGGCCTATATAGGTGTTAGGCCTGAAGCTTCCCTGGAAAATGGAGGTAAAGGCGGGAATGGATACCGGGAGAATAAACCTAATGATGAGCAGAAAAGCAGCTATGATGCTGGTAGCTCCTAGCAAGCAGACCATCATAGAAATCAAGAAATTACCCTCCAGGTCTGCTACAGCCAGTTTTACTATCAGGAGGGCTGGCAAAAGAACATAGTAGGTAAGCTTATCTACATAGGGCCAAAACTGGTTTCCCGGGAAGTTGGTCTTCTTCAGAATAAATCCAGTGATCACTAACCCAAAGGTGGGGATTAAGGCTCCTAAGGTAGACAGCATAAGCGGTTCCTTATTCTTGTAAGGCCGGGATCATGTACTTTCCTATGGCTTCCTGATAAGTACCCATCAGCTCGGAAATATTTCCTATGCTCTCACCGTCTATTTGTACAGCACCCAAACTGACAGTTCCCAGTTTGAGGTAAGGGAAACCAGCCTCTTTAAGGACACTCTCAAAAGCCGCTTCTGAAGTAGCGTTTATAGACACTACGACTCTTCCGCCAGCTTCTCCAAATAGGAAAGCATCCTTACGCATGTCTGATGGACATGAAACCTCTGCGCCTAGCCCATTTACAAAGCCTGATTCCAGTAGGGTAATAGCTAGACCACCATCAGAAACGTCATGGGCAGACTGGATTAACTTCTGACTGATTAGATCCAACACGACTGTTTGTAGGGCGAGTTCCTCATCCAGGTTTACATAAGGAGCTGGACTTTTCTCTATGTTGTGGAAGTGATAGACATAAGAGGAAGATCCTACTTCTTCCTTAAGCGTCCCCAATACATAAATGGAATCCCCTTCTTCCTGGAAGCCTATACTTATGTAAGCCTCTGCTACATCTTCTATGGTTCCCACCATACCTATGGTTGGCGTAGGGAAGACAGGGCCATCATCAGACTGATTATATAAACTTACATTTCCTCCTGTAACAGGAGTGCCGAACTTTCTACAAGCAGCACCCATGCCCTGAATGGCTTGAGAGAATTGCCAGTATACTTCCGGGTTATAAGGGTTCCCAAAGTTCAGACAGTTGGTGACACCTAAGGGCTTGGCACCAGAACAAACCAGGTTACGAGCAGCTTCTGCCACTGCCAGGGCTGTTCCACTAAAAGGGTCCGCATGCACGTAGCGTGAATTACAGTCTGTGGTAACGGCTAATCCCTGCTTGGCACCGTGAATCCTGACCACAGCCGCATCAGTAGGCCGATTGGTCGAGAGATTGGCAGTGCCTACCATGGAATCATACTGCTCTGTCACCCAGCGCTTTGATGCGATAGACGGAATGGTCAAGAGTTTCTCTATGACTTCTTTATGAGAAGCAGGTTCTTCAACCTGATCTATGTGAAATGCCTTAATTTCTTTTCTGTAAGCAGGCTCCTGCTGTTCTCTCACATACACTGGAGCGCCACCACCTAGTACCAAACTGGCTGAAGGAACTTCTGCTATCTGCTCTCCATTCATGTGGTAACGTAGGTAGCCGGTATCAGTTACCACAGCTATTTGTGCGCAGTAAAGGTCCCACTTATCAAAGATATCCTGGATGACCTGCTCCTTCCCTTTTTCTACCACGATCAGCATGCGCTCCTGAGATTCTGATAAAAGAATCTCAAAAGGCTTCATGTCCTTTTGGCGCATAGGGACTTTGTCCAGCCACACATCCATGCCTACTTCCCCTTTGGCCGCCATCTCACAGGTAGCACAGGTGATTCCTGCTGCCCCCATATCCTGCACTCCTATAGTAACGCCACTCGCTATGACTTCGAGGGTAGCTTCCAAAACCAGTTTCTCTGCAAAGGGATCTCCCACCTGCACGGAAGGTAACTTCTCCTCAGATTCTTCATTGATATCTTCAGATGCAAAGGTAGCTCCATGTATACCATCTTTTCCGGTAGCAGAACCTACAATGAATACCGGATTTCCAGTCCCAAGGGCTATAGCCGAAGCCGTTTTCCCTCTTTCCACTATGCCTACTGACATCGCATTTACCAGTGGATTTACATGATAGCAAGGATCAAAGTCTATTTCTCCCGCAACTGTAGGAACCCCAAAGGCATTTCCATAATCGCCTATCCCTTTCACTACACCCTTTAATAGATGTTGTGTTCTGGGATGACTCAGGTCTCCAAATCTGAGTGAGTTTAGAGAGGCTACCGGCCTTGCGCCCAGGCTAAATATATCTCTATGAATACCCCCTACACCTGTAGCTGCCCCTTGATAGGGTTCTATGGCGGAAGGGTGGTTATGTGATTCTATCTTAAAAGCAACAGCCAGCTTATCGCCCAGGGCCATGAGGCCTGCTCCTTCTTCCCCCGCACCTGCCAGCACATTTTCTCCTTTGTTAGGAAGGGTCTTAAGTTGGAGAATGGAGTTTTTGTAAGAGCAGTGTTCACTCCACATAACAGAATACACAGAGAGTTCTGTGAAGTTGGGTGTTCTGCCCAGTATTTCCTTGATCTTATCAAACTCCTCTGGAAGGAGACCTAATTGTGATGCGACTTCTTGTGTTACTTCTTGCATAGGTTCTGTTTCAAGCCCAAAGTTAGTCAAAGAGTATGAAGCTTTCCCAACCGAATGGCTCTTTATCCTATGCTAATGAGAAGGAATCATAGGAAGAATCAGGAAAAGACTTAATGAGCCTTATCC